>NZ_CALKQY010000001.1:0-62808 GCF_937990675.1 Hoylesella shahii
CGCTTTTTGCAAAGCTATCGCGATAATGTTGTAAAAAATCGAACTCTGTAAAGGGTAAAGTTGGTGTTATGTCAGAAATTTTTCGTAACTTCACAGCAGATAATTTTATAATTTTCCCCCGATTCTGCCCGTGATGGGTCGTTCGGGGGTTTTTATGTAAAGGTACAAATAATATATTACACTGACAAACAATTAGTTAGATATTTACTGAATATCCCTAAGTAGCGCAAATCGCACGTGTAATATCCTGATAGTTCTACGCCATTGCGTTTGTTTAGCCAATAAACCAGTCCCACAAAGACAACACCTAGCACCACAAAAAGTAAGGTTTTGCCCCACATGGTATCACGATAATCGCCAAGAACAAACATCACAACGCCACCAAGGGGCATCGACATCAATAGCATCAAAATAAATTGATATACCCTATTGGGTAGAAACTGCGAAGGCATAATAGAACATAATGATGAAAGGTTAAGATAGTAGTATTTCTGTTGGCCTTAATACGAGCGGGATGGCATCAATGAGAGAGATAGTAAAAGACTTCTCCCATCGTCTTTCCAAAATAATAAATCACCTCTAACGCAAAACATATTAGCCCTATTTTGACAAACGGTCTATGGCCAACTTTGGATAACATGTTTCTTATAAAACGCTCTAATGCCCGATTGGGGTTTAATTCTCTTTCCATCATGTTGTCTTGTTAGTTAATATTTTGTTTCGTCTACGCTTTTCTTTGTCTTGGCGAGCATCATTGGGCCTTTTCTCTGGGGCATTCATCTCACGAAAGGCACGAAAGGGCTAGACTTGTACTTCTAAGCAAACATGTTTGGAACTTACAAAGTCGCTTACTCGTTTGGAGAAACAGCATGATGGCTGGCTGTAAGCACCAACTTTAGTTGTTAAAGGCGATAGATTGCTTGCCTTTGCAAAGATAAACAAAAAAACGAAATCAAAAGAACGTGTGTCAAAAAGAAATATTGACATAACAGAAAAAACAAAACAAACACCATTTTCGCCCCAATCTCACAAACAAAACGTGCCCCACACCTTATATATAATAGGTGTGGGGCACGCATTAGCTTGCGCCTTAGCGCACAGTGTTATACCGTTGCAGCTTCCAGTGCACGACCTTTTTGGGTTCTACCCAAGGTGAGGAAGGCGATGGGGGCAGCAATGAAGATAGACGATAGTGTGCCGAAGATAACGCCAAGGCTCATTGCGAAGGCGAAACTTTGGATGCTTTCGCCACCCAAGAACAAGATACAGAGCAACACGAGCAACGTTGAGAACGACGTGTTGATGGTACGAGCCAACGTTTGGTTGATACTATCGTTGAACAAGCTGCGGAAATCTTGTTTGGGATGCAACTTCATGTTCTCGCGAATACGGTCGAACACCACCACTTTATCGTTGATAGAGTAACCGATAACCGTCAAGATGGCACCAATAAACGTTTGGTCGATTTCCAAAGAGAAAGGCATGAAACCCCACAACAATGAATAAAGACCGATAACGAACGTGGTATCGATGGCCAAGGCCACAGTAGAACCAACCGAGAAGGCTACGTTACGGAAACGAATGAGGATGTAAATAAAGATGGCGAAGATGGCCAAGAGCACGCTGATGATAGCGCCATAAGTAATGTCTTTAGCCACCGACGGACCCACCTTGGTGCTGCTGATGATAGAACCACCCTGTCGGATGTCGGGGTTTTTAAAGGCTTCTACATTCTTTTGCGACACCAATCCTGCCTTCTTCAAGGCATTATATAGTTTTGTTTCAGCCTCATCGTCAACAGTTGGGCTGTTGCTTTGAATTTTATAGTTGGTTGAAACGCGGATGGTTTTATGGTCGGTACCCAGTGCAAGCGCGCTAGAGGTGTATCCAGGGAATGCATCCGACAACACGGCACGCACCTGTTCGGGTTGTACTTGCTTTTCGAAAGTCACCACATAGTTACGTCCACCAGTGAAATCAATGCTTCGGCTCAGTCCACGAGTTACAAAACTACCGATGAACACAACCAGCATCACAGCCACAAGCACAAATACTTTTTTGTAAACACTCATGAAGGGGAAGTGAACATTCTGCATGAAGTTCTTCGAGAAGCCTGTGGTGAAGGTGAGTTTCATCCAACGGTCCTTGTTCAACTGATATTCGTAAACCAAACGAGTGAGGAACACAGCGGTGAAGAACGAACAAACGATACCGATGATAAGCGTTGTTGCGAAGCCTCGGATGGGACCTGTACCGAACGAATAAAGGATGATACCCGTGATGATTGAGGTAAGGTTAGAGTCGAAGATGGCCGAGAATGCGTTGCCATAACCCTCTTTCAGTGCCTGTTTAATGCCCTTGCCTGCTGCTAGTTCTTCTTTAGTACGTTCGTAGATAAGCACATTGGCGTCTACCGCAGTTCCCAACGAGAGCACCATACCCGCAATACCCGACAGCGTTAGCGCTGCTTGGAAAGACGTGAGTATACCCAAGGTAAAGAATAGGTTGACGATAAGAGCGAGGTTGGCCATCATACCAGGGGTAAAGCCATACATCAATATCATGTAAGCCATCAGCAACACAAAGGCGATAGCAAACGATTGTATACCTTGTTGGATGGATTGTGCACCCAAAGTAGGTCCAACCACTTCTTCCTGAACGATGCGAGCAGGTGCAGGCATACGTCCACTCTTCAATGTGTTAGCAAGGTCTTTAGTTTCTTCGATAGTGAAGTTACCGCTAATGAGCGACGAACCGCCGTCGATTTGTCCGTTAACGCGAGGTGCGCTATACACAACATTATCCAAAACGATGGCAATAGCCTTACCAACGTTGGCCTTTGTGAGTTGTGCCCAACGGCGTGCGCCGTCTGAGTTCATACGCATGTTCACCACAGGAGCACCACTAGTGTGGTCGAATTCGTCGTTAGCATCGGTCACCACGTCACCTTCGAGGGGTGCACGCCCGTTGCTGTTGGTCACTTTCAAGGCATGGAGTTCGTAAATGTTCTTCACATTCACCTGGTCGGATGGTTTAGCGCTCCACAATAGCTTAAGGTCTGCGGGCAGCACTTGCTTGGCCACTTCACCATAGATAAGCTTATTGATGGCAGCAGTATCGCGAACGCTGGCATATCCCACAATACTTAGCGAGTTGCCACCAACCGTTTGAAGGCGCGAAAGCAGTGGGTGCGCTTTAATAGCAGCAGCCATTTTAGCGTCGTCGGTAGTATTTTTCAGCTCGGGTTTCTTGTTGTCGCCCTCGTTCAGTTTAAACTTGGGTGCTTCGTTTCTAGCCTTAACCACTTCTTTTTCGGCTTGAGCCTTAGCGTTGGTGGTATCAACAGCAGCGGTGTCGGCACCACTATTGTCGTTAGCTAGGCGCGCGTCAAGTTGTGTAAGGTAAGGAACAATCTCAGGAGCGTTAAAGGTTTCCCAGAATTCTAGGTTGGCCGAACCTTGCAATAGTTTACGAACACGTTCGGGTTCTCTCACACCAGGCATTTCAACCATGATGCGTCCTTCCTGTCCTTCCAGCTTTTGAATGTTGGGTTGCACCACGCCAAACTTGTCGATACGTGTACGAACAACGTTGAACGAGTTGTCAATAGCAGCCTGTACTTCAGCTCTTAGCACCTTTTCCACTTCGGCGTCGCTGCTTTGAGGCGACACTTTGCCTTGCAATTGTTGGGTTGCAAAGAGTTCGGCGAGCTTATGGCCCGGTGCGTTTTGCTTGTAATACTTAATGAAAAGCGAAATAAAGTCACTTTGGCTAGTTTCTTCTTCCGCTTTAGCTTGTTCTAACGACTTGATAAAAGCCGCGTCGGTCTTGTGGTCTGCGAGTGTCACGATAACATCGGGAACGCTTATTTCAAGAATAACGTTCATACCTCCCTTGAGGTCCAAGCCCAGTCCGATTTGTGTTTCCAAACACTTTTGGTAGCTGTAGACGCCAAGATACTTCACAGAGTCCTTGTAATCTTGTTGGGCAATTGGGTCTTTTAACTCGGCTGCTTTCCCGTCGTAGTAACGGGTTGCCACCGAGAAAGACAGGTAGAAGATACTTGCAAGCGTCAACAAGACGGCAGTTACAATTACGATACCTTTGTTTTGCATTTTACTTTATTTTTGTTTTATTGTTTTTCTGTGACCATACAGCCGTGCAAAGTTACTTATTTTTCTTAGATTAGTAAACAGTTGTCTCTGTATATTATCATTTTTTGCCTATTTGTGAAGTTTTTGTAGGGTGCAAAAGATTGGATAGTGGTCGGATATTTTCACTTTATTCTCTACCACACACTTAATTGGTTGCCAATGGTCGCTGCACATAATATTGTCTATACGCACATAAAAACCATTGCGATGGTAGGATATTCCGGGGCCGTTTCCGCTGGCTATGTAGCAGTCGTTCAGCTCTTTGGCCATACGGTATCGGGCATATGAGATGGGGCTATCGTTGAAATCGCCACACAATATCATGCTTTCTCCCTTGTGTTGATGCACAAATTGGGCCACGGCTTCCACCTGCGGAGCGCGTAATTGTGCAAATTCGCCCAACTTATGTACCAAACTTTTACCCAAACTCGGCATTTCTTTGGTTTGCAAATTGCCTTTCAGCATACTCTTAAAATCTTTTCGTTGAGCGTCGGTTAAGCCCGTTGTTACAAAGTGATTGTTTACAATCAGCACGGTATCATCAGGCAAGGCCACCCAACAAGCCAGACTAAAGTCGTCGCTTTGTGGGTATCTCACGCGTTGCGAGCGCACAATGGGATATTTGCTATATATCGCCAGGCGGTCGTATATCGTGGTTTTCTCCTTCATTACATGATAAGGATAGATGCTATTGAGCAAAGAGTCGATGGTGGCCTGAAATTTTCCGCCGAAATTTGCCTCTTGTAAGCACAATATATCGGCATCTTTTTCTTTCACATATTCGAGCATTTGCCAGCGTTGGGGTTCGGTTGCTTCGTTGCCACCCCACATATACGTGTTGTAAGATAGCACTTTAAGACAACTATCGGATGCCGAATGCGATATATTTAGAGGTATGAAGGCTCGCATTGGCCCATAACATAGCACGAAACCTATGAATGGAATGATTACTCTTCGCAGCTTAAAGAATGCCCAAAACACCATGAAGGCTAAGTTGATGGCCATAAAAACGGGAAAGGTTAGCCCAAGAGTGGCCACAAAAGGATGCCCGACAGGGTTCACTCTGTCGCTATATCCCACCAGAAGCATCACAACGATAGTCGCCACATTCGCTCCACTGGCAAGCTGCACAAACCATTTCTTAATATTTGTTTGCATTTTCAGCCCGCCTATTGTCTTTTGCTTTGGTCGAATAAGCGTTGTTTCTCTTCGCGCGACAGACTATCGTATCCGCTTTTGCGTATCTTGTCTAGTATGCGGTCCACTTCGTCTTGTTCGGCCTTACGTCGTGCATTATAATCCCAGTCGCTTTCGGTTCTTGTTTGTTGCTTTTGTTGTGGTTGTTCGGGTTCGTTTGTGCTGTGTCGCTCGTAAAAGTTTTTCATTTTTTCGAAGGCATTAGGCCCTCTTCGCTGCGAGAAGTCGTGCGAAGGATGGCGCTGCCAATAGCGAATCATGAAGAAACCAAATATCATTCCGCCCAAGTGTGCCAGGTGCGCCACGTTTCCGCCCGAGCCAGTCATAGCCTGAAACAGCTCTAATGCGGCATAACCCATCACAAACCATTTGGCTTTGATGGGAATAGGAATGGGGAAGATAAATATTTTGTTCTCGGGAAAAATCATTCCGAAGGCCAAAAGGATGGCATAAATAGCTCCAGAGGCCCCCACAGTGGTTAGTCCGTTGAGTTGTTGCGCCAATTGACCCATCACCACAAAGGCTTCGCCGATGCCTAGTGGCGACTGCGAGTTGAGTTGCAAGTAAATCTCAACAAACTGCGCCATTTCTTGCATCAATCCTGCGCCAATACCACAGGCAATATAATAAAAGAGGAATTTACGTGGGCCCCACACGCCCTCAACCACAACACCAAACATCCACAACGCGAACATATTGAAAAACAAGTGAGCAAAGCCGCCATGCATAAACATGTAGGTTACGAGTTGGTAAACCCTAAAATCGGACGCTCTGAAAAAGTGAAGCCCGAAAATATTGTTGAGGTCAATGCCCATACTGCCTTGCAACACCAATGTGGCAGCAAAAGCTAGTACATTGATGATTAGCAGATTTTTCGTTATTGTTGGTATGTTGCCCATTAACTATGCTGTTTGTTTTAAATGTTATAACAAGGGCAAAAGTACTAAAAATATCTGTCAATGCGCATAAAAAGACCTACGGAACGACAATTTTTCAAAAAAAACTTCACTTTTTTTTCTTTTTTGTTTGATTTTCAAAACTAAACGTCTATATTTGCCCTCAATTCAGCGTAGCACAATAACATTTATCACATTTTATAATTCAAAGTTATATGAACAAAACAGAATTGATTGACAAGATTGCAGCAGGCTCAGGCTTGAGCAAAGCTGACTCGAAGAAAGCGCTTGACGCAACAGTTGCAGCTATTAAGGAAGCTCTTGTAAAGGGCGACAAGGTTCAATTGGTTGGCTTTGGTACGTTCAGCGTTAACGAGCGTCCTGCTCATGTTGGCGTTAACCCTGCTACCAAAGAGAAGATTACCATCGCTGCAAAGAAAGTTGCCAAATTTAAGGCTGGCGCAGAACTGACGGAATCTATCCAGTAAGCACTTCTACCAAAGAAGAGAGAAATAAAAAACGCCCCCTTGCCTTGTGCTAGGGTGGCGTTTTTATGTTTTATAGTAAGCAAACCCTTGCTTCTATGCTGCAAACACACTTCTACAAGTGCGCGGTTTGCATGTGTTGGCTGGTACACACTCTAAATTTTATGCTGCAAACGCGCCCAACTACCACTGCCACTGCCTAAAAAATGTGCCCCGAAAGCCGCTTACGCAACCTTCGGGGCTAATTAACAATAGAGAGAGATAGCAGATGAACAGCCTGGCACATTCAAACACGTGTGGCGTTCACCGTAAAAAGTGCCAACAACACGTGCCACTGCCCCGCAGGAAAGCCATCAGGCCCTTTTCTAACGTGGCTGCCACACTGCGCACATTTTTATAACTGCCTTGCGAGCAGTTAGAGTTTTTAGGCGCGCCGTGCGCGCAACGCCTCACTGTTAGTCGATACTGAAGGTTAGCAGCAATTGTCATCAGCCGCATGTTATGGGCTACCAACAGGGCCATTTCCAAGCGTGGCCTTGCCACCTCTTTAACAAGGGTCTGCACTTAATCACTTATAGCAAGCCCTACACGCACAACGGCCATACCATCGTACGTAAAGCTACTCCTTAATTTTACATCAAAGACATAGCATTTGAGAGTGAAGAGCAGCTCACCAATAAGCGTGTTGTTGCCCTTGCCCATCACAAACGAGTTTCTTTTTACGTTGCTAATATACGAAATATTCAGCTGCTACACAAACATTCTGATACAAATTTATGTAATTTAGAATAACATTGCCCGTTTAGATATAGAAAATAAGAAATACAGAACAATGCAACTATTCTACATAAGGAGGAAAAGCGATTAAGCTATAGAATAAATCTACCTATCTAGTGGCCTCTGTTGGATGGTTATTTTGGTTTTCTTGCGTGGCACAGTTGCGACCAAAACCATAAGCCAAATAGCAACAAAGCAGCAAAACCACAATCGATAACACCACAATTATATTTATTTTACGCGCTTGTGCATATTGTTGATAAAGCGATTTTTTTGTTTTCTTCTCAGTCATACTTTTATCGATTAGGTTAAACATTGCATTTTATGCAGCTGCAAGACTATGTTGGCGCTGCTGCGTGAGTGTTGTTTTCGCAAATATAAGCAAAATATCAGCACGAGACAAACAAACGAAGACGTTTTTTTCATCTATCGAGAAAATAGTCAAATATTATTCTTTACAACAAAACATTCTGACATAAAACCATCTAATACAGAAAAATTTAAACACAATAATGACAATAAACATACCATTATGAATAGCAGAAGAATTTCACACTTTAAAAGATTAAAAGCGTGTTTCGGCCATTGATAAGCGAATAACACTTTTTACCACAAAACTAACCGCGCTTCAAAAATATCCGCTACCTTTGCACAAGCAGGCTAACCAGTTCGTCCTGCCCATTACAAACTAGCTACACAATAGCACTACTATATAGAAGTATCAGGAATGACATCGCCAAAAACCACTATTAAAGACATTGCCAAGGCCTTGGGGCTATCTTTTGCTACCGTTTCGCGTTCGCTAAACAACAGTCACGAGGTAAGCGAAGAAACCCGCATGCGTGTATTAAGTAAGGCTCGCGAATTGAGTTACAAGCCAAACATCCATGCGCGAAACTTGTTGAAACGCCGAAACAACATGGTTGGCGTGGTGGTACCAGAGTTTACAACATTCTTTTTCCCCGAGATTATCATCGGCATTCAAGAGGTGTTGAATGCCGAAGGTTATCAGGTGTTGATTTGCCAGTCAAACGAATCGGCCACACTCGAACGGCGTAACATCGAGATGTTAGAATCTAGTATGGTGGAAGGGCTCATCGTTTCAGTTACCAAAGATGCCCAAAACACAGACCTCTACAACCGAATTATTGGCGAAGGAACACCAGTTGTGTTTGTCAATCGTGTGCTTCCTGAGCTCCACGCCACACAAGTGGTTATCGACGACCGTAAATGGGCATTTAAGGTTGTCGACCATTTGGTGCGTTGCGGCTACCGCAACATCGCCCACTTGGCGGGCAACGAACATCTTTCCATTACCAAAGAACGATTGCAAGGTTATCTCGATGCCCTTGCGCAGCACGGCATTCCCATCAAAGAAAAATACATCATGCACGTTGGCGTGCAGCAAGATCGCGCCAAAGTGGGCATAGACTATCTGCTTAGCCTTAAAGAACGCCCCGATGCCATCTTCACCGTTAACGACCCTATTGCCGTGGGCTGTATGCTCGAATTGCGCAAATGGGGGCTACGCGTTCCGCAAGATATAGCAGTAGCTGGTTTTTCCGAGTCGCCCATTGGCCGTATTATGGAACTTACCAGTGTATCGCAACCCACCTTCGAGATGGGTAGAGTGGCAGCACATCGCCTGCTCAGACAAATGACAGATGCCACAACACCCATCGAGACCATTGTGCTAGATGGAAAACTAAATGTTAGGGGGTCTACTTTGCCCACTAAGAAGGGATAAAGGGTTTCAGGCAGTGCTGCCTTACACCCCTCGCACAAATAAAAATTCGGCAGAGCACGCAATTTACAAAAGCAAACGACAATAACACACACAAAACACCTAAACGCTAATTGACTAACATTTCTAGGATTGGTAGGTGTACTAGGATTGCTAAGTCTACTAGGATTACTAAGTATTCTAGGGTTTCTAGACATTTTAAGGTTTCTAGACATACTAGCCACACGCAGCCACCTTTCACCGTTCCACTTTTTCACCACTGCAAACGTTTACGTAAATATTCTATTTTTTCGTTTTTCCAGCTATTTTTTCGCCGTATCTTTGTCCCGTTAAACATTTCGTATTAGGCATAATAGCAACAACAAACCCTAACAATCATGAGCCTACTCGACTTCATTATGGTGGCTTTGCTCACCATCGGCGTACTTTCGGCAGGCATGGCCTTTGCCAAACAAGGCAAGAACATGACCTCTTTCTTTGCCGCAGGCGGTGCCGTTCCTTGGCAAACCAGTGGTCTGTCGCTCTTCATGAGCTTTTTCTCGGCTGGCACTTTTGTCGTTTGGGGCTCTGTTGCCTACCTACATGGCTGGGTTGCGATAAGCATACAATGGACAATGGCCTTGGCAGGACTGCTCGTGGGCACATGTATTGCCCCCCGGTGGCACCGAACAGGGTCGCTCACCGTGGCCGAATACATCGACAAACGTCTAGGCGTACATGTTCAGAAAACCTATACCTTTCTGTTTCTCTTCATCTCGCTCTTCCTTACGGCGTCTTTTCTCTATCCCGTAGCCAAGATTGTGGAGGTTTCTACTGGCCTCGACCTCAACCTCTGCATCATTCTCTTGGGTGCATTCTGCATACTCTACGTGTCGGCAGGCGGACTTTGGGCCGTTGTTTCCACCGATGTGTTGCAGTTCATCATCCTTATGGCAGCCATCATTATTGTGGTTCCGCTGTCGCTCGAACGCGTTGACGGCCTACACGCACTCCTCTCGCAACTGCCCGATAGGTACTTCCAGCTCACCGCTAACGAGTATCCACTACTTTTTATCCTCGCATTCGGACTTTACAACGCCATCTTCCTTGGTGGAAACTGGGCCTATGTGCAACGCTTCACTTGCGTTCGCACCACCACCGATGCCAAGCGTGTGGGTTGGTTTTTCGCTGCTTTATACTTTGTTAGCCCCATATTGTGGATGCTCCCACCAATGGTTTACTACCTGCTTAATCCCTCTTTGGGCGTGATGGAGAGCGAAGGCGCTTATCTTATGATGTGCAAAGAAGTTTTGCCAAAGGGTATATTAGGGCTGATGATAGGCGGAATGATATTCGCCACCACCAGTGCGATGAACTCCAAACTCAACATTGCATCGGGCGTAGTAACCAACGACCTTTATAAACGCCTCTATCCGCACAGCTCGCAGCGGCGTCTTATACTTGTGGCGCGCCTTTCCACCGTGGCCTTTGGCGTTATAAGCATACTCATAGCCCTGCTTATACAGCACATGGGCGGCGTTGTCAACGTGGTTATCAGCCTTGCAGCCCTCACGGGCGTTCCACTTTACCTGCCCGTTATATGGACATTATTCTCTCGCCGGCAAACAGGCACAACGATATTGGCCACCACCATCACCACATTGGTGGTTAATGCGCTGTTCAAGTTCGCGATGCCAGCACTAACGGGCTTTACATTTAGTCGCACAGGCGAGATGGTTTTCGGCTGCGCCTTGCCCATCATCATGCTCGCAGCCTTCGAGATTTATTTTATACTGACCGGTAAAACCAGTAACCGCTACGCCGAATATGCCGCATGGGAACAAGCCAACAACGCCAAGCGCAACACCCTAACGGCACAAGCACAAGCCGAAGCCAAAAGCGAAAACACATACAGCAAGCGCATCATAAGCCTGGGAATATTCTTCATCGGCCTTGCCATCGCCCTACTAGGCCTGCTCTCCGAGGGACATACCATGCTGGTTACAGGCACTGGGGCTTGCTTTATGCTCATTGGAGTGGCCTTAACATGGAGCATAAAAAGAAACAATGAAAACAAGAACTAGCAATGATTGAAGAACTATTTGAAAACAATAAGCGCACACAACGCATTCAACACATCGACACCGACCTGCTTGTGGCAGGCGGAGGCATGGCTGGCGTATGCGCTGCCATAGCTGCCGCCCGACAAGGACTTCGCGTTGCGCTGGTGCAAGACCGACCCGTGCTGGGCGGAAACGCATCGAGCGAAGTGCGACTATGGGTGCTGGGCGCAACATCACACATGGGCAACAACAACCGCTGGGCAAGAGAAGGCGGCCTGCTAAACGAATTACTTGTTGAAAACACCTACCGCAACAAGGAAGGAAACCCCGTTATCTTCGACACCGTATTACTAGACAAGGTGCTCGCCGAAAAGAACATATCGTTGTTTCTCAACACCGTGGTCTACGACATTGAGAAAAAAGGTTCGCGCAATATTGCCAGTGTAACGGCTTATAACCCACAGAACGAAACTCGCTATGTCTTTAACGCAAAGCTGTTTTGTGATGCAACGGGCGACGGACTGTTGGCCTACATGGCCGGAGCACACTACCGACAAGGGGCGGAAGACGCCGAAGAGTTTGGCGAAAAGTTCGCCCCCAACAAAGAAACATACGGCGAAAAGCTGGGGCACACCATCTTCTTCTACATCAAAGATGCAGGAAAGCCCGTGCAATATGTGCCCCCACATTTTGCACTTAGCATCAACGACGTGGAAAGTAGCATCAACAAGATACACAATCCCGAGTATTTCTCTACCAAAGAAGCAGGCTGCAAATACTGGTGGATTGAATACGGAGGCCGACTAGACACCATTAAAGATACCGAAGAGGTGAAATATCGGCTGCTCAGTGTGGTGTACGGCATCTGGAACTACATCAAAAACTCCGGCCGTTATCCCGAGTCGCGCAACCTCACCTTAGAGTGGGCAGGTGCCATTCCTGGCAAACGAGAGAGCAGAAGGTTCGTGGGGTATTACATGCTTACCCAACAAGACATCATCGAACAGCGCATGCAGCCCGATGCGGTTGCCTTTGGCGGATGGTCGCTCGACCTGCATCCGGCCGACGGTGTGTTTAGCAAAGAGAAGAAAGCCTGTACACAATGGCATGCCAAAGGCATCTACCCCATTCCCTACCGCTGCTACATCACGCCGCATTTAGACAACCTTTTTCTGGCTGGGCGCATCATTAGCGCCACCCATGTGGCCTTTGCCTCAACGCGAGTGATGGCCACTTGTGCCGCTGGTGGCGAAGCAGTGGGAACAGCCGCGGCATATTGCATACACCACAATTGCACGCCAGACCAACTGATGGACGAGCAACACATGGCCAAATTGCAAACCTTGCTCACGCGCAATGGCGTTTACCTGCCGCAAACCGATGTGCAGATATCCAACAACGCCCTGCAAACAGCCACCATCAAAGCATCGTCTACATTGGTTTTAGACCAACTGCCGCCCAGTGGCGAGTGGAAAACGCTGGTGCATTCGGCAGCACAGATGCTCCCGATAAGCAAAGGCGCAATGCCCAACATCAGCCTTTGGCTTCGAGCTGGCCAAGAAACAAGCCTGCAAGTGGAGTTACGCATCAGCAGCAAGCCCTTTAATCACACCCCCGACCAAACGTTAGAAACCGTTGAGCTGCCATTGCATGCGGGCGAACAAGAGGTTACATTAGCCTTTAAATGCCGCATCCCCTCAGACTGCTACGCCTTTGTATGCTTCATGAAGAACGAACACGTGGCACTGCAAGCATGCAACAGCATCGTTAGCGGCGTAATGGCAACCTTCAACAAGTGCCTTCCAGCCGTGTCCAACTGGGGCAAACAAGAACCGCCTGCCCACATCGGCGTAGAGCGTTTTGAGTTCTGGTGCCCCGAAAGGCGCGAAAAGGCCTACAACATCGCCATGAAAATAACGCCCGGTTTGCGTTGTTTCGCTCCCGAAAACCTGCTTGCACCACCCTATCGGCCCGTAAACAAGCCCAACGCATGGGTTGCCGCATTGCACGACAAGCAGCCCACGCTAACCTTTACGTGGGAAAACGAACGGCAGATAAAGGGCATTAAGCTGTTTACCGACGTGGATTACGACCATCCGATGGAAACCGTTCAATGGGGACACGCCGACAACCGCATGCCTCAATGTGTAGACGGCATCGAGATTATTGCTTCGCCCAACACGCATGTCACCATTACCAATAACTATCAGGCCATGATAGATGTGGCGTTCGAGGGGCAAGGCATCACCACCAACCGTTTGGAAATACGCCTATCTAACGCTTCGCCCAATGTGGCTGTGGCCTTGATGGGCATTCAATTCATATAATCATGACGCAAAGAAGCATTACCCTCGCCCTAGGTCTGTTGCTTTCTGCATGTGCCTTGCTCCATGCACGCACGCCAAAGCAAATTGTTTATCGCCCAACCGACAACACCTTGGTTGTGCCCACCACGCACGGCCTTGTACGTTTGCCCCTTAATGGGCAGCACCTGTTCGTTGCCGACACGGATTTTAAGCCGCAAGTAATCGACACGTTCAAAACCACGCACAACATACATTTCATCGAAGACAACTTTATTTACCCACGGCGGGCATGGCTCAACAACATCACCAACGTGTCGTTGCTCACGGCCGGCACGCACGTTAAGCTGCAAACATATCATGTTCTGTCGCGCCAACCACTGGTGTTAAAGGCCGAAAGCCAATGGGCCGATGTGTATCTGCGCTTCTCGGTCAACGGAAACTCCCTCTTCGTAAACCAAACCCTCGTGCCAAAACAAGATGGCTGCTACTCGTTGTCCACCCCTAGCCTACCCATCGCCAAGTCCCAAACGGGGTTTAAGGCCGTAATACCCGGTTACGTGCATGCCGAATGGATAAACCCCGACTTCGTTTCGGCTTACGTCTACGAACACGGAATGCCCAACAAGCCCGTTGTATACCAAGACAAGTGCGCCACAACGCCCGTGTCCATCATGCAAACACAGGGCTTAACCATCGGCATAGCTCCCGAAAGGCAGTTCCCACGCAAGCCTTACCTCAACGGAGAGAACACGCATGCCCAATGGAACGTGGGTTATGGCGCTATGGATGCCGAGGGAAAACTTAGTCCCCAGTTATATTATCCCGTGCTAGGAACGCCCAAAGCTGCATTAAAGAAAGGTGAAAAGCTGCATTTTGCCTATCGCATCATCCTCTCTAAAAACAACTGGTACGATGTTTATAAGCAGGTTATTTATGGTATGTACAGCTTTGACGGCATGCGGAAGGCCACCAACGAACAACCGCTAACAACCCGCATAAACAAAATTTACCACTATATGCGTACCCAATCGGCAAAGCTTTTCCGCAAGGCAGAGTGCGAAGACGTGCCTATCTGTGCACAAGATTATCGCGGAGGCGTGCATGGCGCAAACAACGATGCCATGAAAAACGCCGACTACGGAGCCATGTGGATGACGGTGCGCATGGCCAACGATACGGCCTTGGCCAACAACCTGCTACCCTACGTGCGCAACTTCAAACTAAAACAGCAGTTTGCCACAGGCAAATACGCAGGTGCACCGCAAGGGCAATACTTCTTGTGGAAGAGCAAACGCTGGGTGGAAGAATGGGGCGAACACATCGAACCCATCGCCATTACCTATTATTCGCTCATTGATGTGGCTAACATGCTGCTGTTCGAGCCCAACGACACCGCCCTGCAAGCAAGTCTGCGCACATCGGCCAACCTATTGCTGGCCATGCAAAGGCAAGACGGCAGCTGGCCTTTGGGCGTAAACTTAAAAGACGAAACCGACATCTTGCCCGACCTAAAAGACCTTCGTCCCACGTTCTACGGCATGTATGTGGCCTATAAAATGCTGGGCAACGATAAGTACTTGCAAGCCGCCATGCGGGGTGCCAACTGGTTTATAGCGCATGCCGTGCGCCCAACTGCCTTGGTTGGCGTATGTGGCGACACGCGCTTTGCACCCGATTTTGCCACGGCCATGTCGGTTCAGGCTCTGCTCGACATGCACCAGTTAACAGGCGATGTACGCTATAAAGATGCTGCTCTTGACATGGCACGCTATTTCACCACCTATATATACACCCATCCTGCCGACGTAACTCCCATTAAAGATAAAGAAGGACACAGCCTCAACCCCCTACAATACACCCAAGCGGGACTGGCATGCGAACATATCGGCGTTATTGGGTCGGCCAATCCGCAAGGGCCAATCCTCCTTTCAAGCTTCGCGGGCATGTTCGTAAGGCTTTATCAACAAACGGGCGATGTGCTTTTCCTCGACATGGCGCGCGCCTCGGCCAATGGCCGCGACCGCTTTGTTGAACCCGAATCGGGCATTGCAGCCTACTATTGGGCACATTTCAACAAGGTAGCCTTACCCTATCCGCAACACGCATGGTGGCAATTGGGCTGGCTAACCGACTACCTTGTGGCCGAAGCCGAACTGCGCAGCAAGGGGCGCATATCCTTTCCGCGAGGTTTCGTAACGCCAAAGGTTGGGCCACACAAGGTTCTGGGCTTCTCTGCTGGCACTATCGACGGCGAAAACGTTGAACTAACCATCGGCAACGACAGCCTTTCGTGCCACAATGCCCATCTCGAATTGCTTGTTGCACGTTCCACAAAAGGCAGTCATGGCTATGCCATCGTTATGAACAGCACCAACCGCCCCACACAAATGCGCCTAACAAACGCCAGTGGGCAGTGTTTGAAAACGGGCCTAGTGCCACCCTTTGGTATCGAGATTGTGAAACTAAAAAACATATAACCCAAACGAAATGACTTTGAAGTGATAGTAAAACAGTATTAGGTTTCCAGCGCAATTGCCTTTAACCGCCTTACGGCAACATGCACACGCTCCACTACAAGGGACTTTGTACAGACAGGTTGCTTACAACTTGCTGGCAAATAAACACCTAATAACCATTTCTTTTAAAATGAAATAAGTTGTGTTATGGCAAAAACCGTAGCTTTATTGTTGACTTTGTGGTTGGCCTTGCCACTAAAAGGGCAAACCTATATGCTGGAAGCAGAACGCTTTCAGTATGTGGGCGGCTGGAAAGTAGAGAAAGATGCCGAAGCTTTCAATAAGGCCGTGCTCATGGTTACGGCGGGCGGGAGCGGTGCTGCACATGCCACAACGGTGTTGGACGTGCCTCAAAGCGGACGTTATGTGTTTTGGAGTCGCACGAAAGACTTTCAAACCAAGGCCCCACGTACCCGCATTTCACGCCTAATGCTAGACACCACACGGCTAGCCCTGCAAGGCATACACGGCAGGGAGGGTTATCACTGGGAACAGGTAGGCACCATTGAACTGCACAAGGGACTGCATGTGTTGCGGGCTTGCGATGTGGCAGCCAACTATGCGCGTGTTGATGCCGTGCTGTTTACACGCGACGAAGGCCTCGACCCCAACCAGATGACCTACAAACAACTTACGAAATACGAGATACAACCCATCCCCACGCCCTTGGAAAAGCCGTCGACAACAATGGCACAAAACGCTCTTGCCTTGCTCAACACAAGTTCGCCTGTGGTTGATGAAATCTCAAACGGCCTGTTAAGGCTCCGTATTCATACGGCAAACAACCAATTGGTGCAACACATATCGGTACACACAAAGGGGCAATGGCGCAGCTGGGAAAGTCCCCAACCTCACAACCGCTTATACATCATTAAGTCGGCACGGCCCCAATTGGGCTACAACTCCATCTTTCCACTATGGTCGGGTGGGCAAGCACCATTGCTTCGCGTGGGCAACAACACCTATCCCGTATTTGAGCAAGCCCACTTGCAAAACCCCTTTCTGGCAGGTAAGGTTTGTCCAATGCACATCTTCCGCCACGAAAAGGCAGGCCAAAACACGCTACGCGTATGGTACGCATCGACCGATAACGACACAATAGCCTCCACATGGACTTTACATGCCAACAGCCACGTGGTGGACGTGCAGTTAGAATATGTTGTACGCATGCCACAATATTACAGTTTAGCTTTCGAAGCCTTTCAGCCACAGGCAGAAAATGCAGTGACGAATGTTCTGCTTTCGCCCCTTTACCAGTTCAAACGTCTGCCGCCCACCCCCAATCTCTTGCCTATAACCCTCACGCCACAGCCCGTTAGCATCATCGAGACAGGCAACCTAAGCTGTTTCTTGGCACCCAACCCCCAGCATCTGAAACGCAATTGGGGCATATACGACATGGGCTTATCACTTAAAAACGCAGCCAACGAGGTGCAGCCCGTGGCCTTTTCACCCATATTGGGCGAAAAAGACTCGTACAAAAAGAAAGGCGAAAAACTTACAGCCCATTTCAAACTGGGACTATTGCCACTGCAATGGCACAACACCCTGCAATATCTGTCGGACAGTGTGTTTGCTGTTCGCGATTACAGAGTACAAACAACACCGCTCACCGATGCCGTTTTCCACACCATCAACCTAATAAAGAACGATGAGGCAGCAGGCTGGGATGCCGCCATGAGGGGTTTTCTAGACATCGAAAGCAACCCAAACGTACGCACAGAAGTGGTTCAGGCCGCCCCTTTGGCACTGGTTTCGGCCGCCGTCGTTACCCACGACGAACAGTTATACACAACACGCGCCCTGCCCGCCATCGAGTACATGCTCTCGCGAAAGGGCTTCAGATGGGGCTACCCGCAGGCAAGCGACCTGCAAACACAAACCCCAACGAACACGTTCTCGCCCTTTGGGTCGCAATACAACACGGCTCACTTCGAGGCACTACACCGACTTTTGGGTCATAACAACCCGTGGTTGGCCGACATCGCCATGCCCGAAGGCAAACCCAGATACAGCAAAGGCTACGGCGTAGACCAGACTTGGGCAGACGACTTGGCCGCCTTCCGACTCACAAAAGCAGACAAATGGCTGGTGAAAGCCACCATCGGGGCCAACCACGAACTGCATACCGCCTTATACAACAACCCCTCGAAGCCCATTTTGCCGTGGATGTTCTACCATGCGCAGGTTTATCCGCAGTGGTTCGACCTGCTCGACCTCTATGATGTATGCAAAGATAAGGCCTTACTTGCAGCCTCTGCCTACGCCGCGCACTTCACTATCGCGGGCATCCGCACTTATCCCCCTGTCGGCAACGACACCATCCTCATCCACCAAGGAGGCAAATATGTGGGCAATGCCAATGTGTTTTGGAAGAAAGACAAGCCTTACAAGCTGGGCTATCCGCGGAAAACGGGCGATGTAAGCGAGAAAAAGGTGGCCCAACACACGCTTTCGCCCGTAGGACTGGGCTTTGAACAGCCCATGACCTTCTTCAACCGCGAGGGCAACATCAACCATACCTTCATGTCAACATGGGCACCTTCGCTCTTGCGGCTTAGCGGTTTGTGTGGCAATAGCCTGTTCGAGACCTATGCGCGCAACGCCGTTATTGGGCGTTTCGCCTCTTATCCGGGTTATTATGCCGCTGGCTACACCGACCTCCCGCTGGATTCGGTTTATCCTTACAAAGGTCCCGATGTCACTTCTCTCTACTATCACCACATCCCCTCGCACCTCAGCTTCGTGCTAGATTACCTACTTACCGAGGCAACACAACGCTCTAAGGGGGCTATTGGCTTTCCTTATGGTAAGCAAGAAGGTTTCGTGTGGTTCAACAACAGGGTGTATGGCGGCGAGAAAGGCTACATCCTGAACGACCGCGACGCACAACTTTATATGCGACAAGACATGTTGAGGCTATCTTCAACCGACGTAAACTGGCTCTCGGCAGTGTCTGCCAACAACCTTTGGCTCATTCTGATGAACGAGAAAGATAGCACCCTGAACGTAAGCTTGCGCTTAAACACGCCGCTGGTATCGCCTAACGGGACGGCCACCGAGCACTACTTTGCACAAACTAACTCGGTTGTGAGCGAAGAACGTGCCCTGAACCAAAACGCACTTACCGTCACTATCGCGCCCAAGGGCATAACGTTCGTGTCGTTGCCCTTGGCTAAATCGTTGCCAACTTACCCCTTCTCGCCCATTAGCAGTGGGTTTAAGATGATGCAACTAGACCCAACCCACAGGTTATACCTCTTCCGCATACGGTCGCCTTTTGGCTGGGATTCGCTCTATGGATACATAGACACTCCCTTAACAAAGGGTTACTCGGCCAGTTTAACCTGCCAAGCAGGTAGCGCGAAGCCACAGATGGACGAGCGCATGGCCTTTCCCTACGAATGGAGCATAACCCACTTGCCCGCAACCATGCCGCTAAACATCACGATGAAGATTGGCAACGAGCACAAGACTATCATCACTAAGCTGATAACAATGTAATTACCTAAGTAACAATCTATATGAAAAAGTTTCTTTTAGCATGGGTAGTATTCGTTACTACTAGTTTAAACGCACTGGCCCAACACACGATTGAGGGTACAGTGGTAGACGACACGCGAACGCCTTTGTTAGGTGTAACCGTGATGGAAGAGAACACATCCAACGGAACTGTGACCAACCAAGATGGGCATTTCAGCCTTTCGGTATCAGGACAAAAGGCCGTACTGGTGTTCTCGAGTATTGGAATGAAGGCCGTTCACCAACAGGTGGGCAAAGCCAAAAGCATGTACATCGTGCTAGAACCCGACGCCAAAGACCTAGGACAGGTGGTGGTTATCGGCTATGGCTCGATGTTGAAGAAAGACCTAACAGGCGCTGTTGGGGCGATAGACATGCAAGACCTACGCAAATCTAATTCGGCATCGCTGCTTAACTCGATGGCGGGTAAGGTTGCAGGCGTAAATGTAACGGCTTCGTCTGGCGAATTGGGTGGAGATGTAAACGTGGTTATCCGCGGAAACAACTCCATCAATGCCGGAACACAACCGCTTTATGTGATAGACGGCACACTTATCGACGTGAACAACGGCGAAGTGGCCACCTCTACCATATCGGGTCGCGCCACATTCAACCCGCTCGCGGGCATCAACCCAGCCGACATCGAGTCTGTGCAGGTGCTTAAAGACGCGTCGGCCACGGCCATTTATGGTTCGGCAGGAGCAAACGGAGTTATCGTTATCACCACGAAGAAAGGTCAATACAACAAGACCGAGGTGAGCTTCGATGCACGTTTCGGCATCAGCAAAGCCACAAAACACGTTGAGATGTTGCAAGGACAAGAGTTTGCCGACTATCGTTTCTCGCGTTTCCCCAACAGTCTTGAATGGGGAATAGACACAGACGGCGACGGGAAACCCGACCGCGCACGCATCTTTGGCCAAGAATTTGAAGACAATACATCGCACGATTGGCAACGCGAGCTACTTCGTACAGGCTTTTCGCAAAACTACAACCTCAGCATTAACGGTAGTAGCAAATCTAATTCGCTGCTGTATTCGCTCAGCGGAGAGTATCTTAAGCAGAACGCCATAGCCAAAAACAACAGTTTTACGCGCTATACGGGTCGCTTTAAGGTGGAATACGCACCCAACGACAAGCTGCGCATAGGCGGTAACGCCACCATCGCGCGCACCGAACTCTATGGACCGGTGAGCATGGGAGGCGGACTTCAATACAATGGTTGGCTGGAAGCGATGTTCGTTTACAAGCCCTTCAACTTTAAAGTAGACCCAGGCGACCCCGATAACGGCAATGTATCAAACCCTGCACAATCACTGTTCGACTCGTATAAGAAAACGCCACTCACGCGTATTCTCGCTAATGGTTTCCTGCAATACAAGCCGTTGCCAGGCTTAACCCTACGCACAAGCCTCAACACAGGCCTTACTTTCTCCAAATCAGAAGAGTGGTACCCTTCAAGTACATCGTGGGGATATGCCCGAAACGGACTAGCCAACGTGCTGGAAGCGACAACCGAGCAATGGCAAAGCACCACAACGGCCACCTATGTTAAGAGTTTTGCTGGCGGTCACAGCCTAACGGCCATGCTAGGTTTTGAAACCAGCAGCTACGTTTGGGCCAACCTGAACGTAACGGCCGAGAATTTCCCCGTGCAAACCTACAATCCCGTGTTCGACTTGCAGCAGGGTGGAGCCGCTATGCGCAAGCCTTCTACCAACAAATACCGCCAAACACGCATGTCAGAGTTTGGCCGACTATTCTATTCGTTTAAGGATCGCTACCTCACTACGCTCACTTTACGTCGCGACGGCTCGTCAAAGTTCGGTGCCGACAACAAGTACGCCACCTTTCCATCGGTAGCCTTGGCTTGGAAAGCCCACAACGAGCAGTTCATTAAAGGCATAAAGGCCATTGATGAGTTGAAACTCCGCCTCAGCGCAGGTGTTTCTGGTAACGACCGCATCACGCCTTACCGCTCGCTTCAACGATTAGACAACACCTATTACCTCAACCTTAACGATGCTGCCGTATTGGGTTTGGCTCCATCAGAAAAGTCTAATCCCAATCTGAAATGGGAATCCACCGCCCAATACGACCTAGGACTCGACGTTAGTCTGCTGAAACACCGTCTCGGTTTTACGTTCGACGTCTATTACAAGCGCACCTCCGACATGCTTTTGCAAGGCGATGTGCCTGGTCAAAGTGGCTCGTACAAGCAGTGGCAGAACATCGGAGAGGTTGAAAACAAGGGTGTGGAGCTATCCATTAATTCGCTCAACATCAATGCACGCAACTTTAAATGGCGCACCACCTTTAACATTAGCAGCAACCGCAACAAGATACTTTCGCTTGGCAATGTAACCGCCATACCGGTAAACATCAACGACGGCACCATCAACGAAGTGTCGCGACTGAAAGTGGGCTCGCCCATTGGTGGTGCATGGGGCTACGTATGGGATGGCATTTACCAAAAAACAGACTTCGACGAGCACGAAAAACTCAAGCCCGGTGTGGTTAGCATCAAGGGCATTAAGGTTAAACCCGGCGATTTGAAATACAGAAGTCTTAACGACGACAACGAGGTAGACCCTGTAAACGATAAAACCTTCATATCACGAGGCGAGCCAAAGTTCTTCGGCGGCTTGCTAAACAGCTTCGAGTATAAAGACTTCTCGCTCTCATTCTTCTTCAATTACAGCTATGGCAACGAGGTTCTCAACATTTCTCGCTGGAAATTTGAAGGCTATTCGGCCCACTACAACGTGGCCGCCGAATACTACCACAACCGCTGGACCGAAACGAATCCCACCAATAGCTACCCCGACATCAAATCGCCCAGAAAGAACGACGTGTCGTCTTACTATGTGGAGGATGCCTCCTTCCTGCGCTTACAAAACCTCACCTTTACTTACAGCTTGCCCCAAAGCGTGCTTAAGCCCTTGAAGATAACCGCTTGCCAATTCTCGCTCTCGGCCGACAACCTATTTGTGCTTACCAAGTACACAGGCTTCGACCCCGAAGTGTCTTACCACAACAAGCTCATCACAGGCCTAGATAACGTAACCTACCCCCGCAGTCGTTCGTTCTCGCTGGGCATCAACATTAACTTCTAAACACATAGCATTATGAACACAAAGATAATGGCAACCTGCCTATCGCTCACATTACTTTGCAGCTGTGGCGATTTCCTTGACGAGAAGGTTTATTCCTTTGCCGAGGGCAACACGCTCTTTGCAAATGCCAGCAACACAGAGAAAGCATTGACGGGCGCTTACGATGCCCTAAACGCCAATGCCATACAAAACCAAGCACCACATGCCTTGTTCTCGCGCAACATCCACTTGCTTACACAACTAGGATGCGACGAAATGATTGGCCGAACCGACTATATTGGCATTGCAGACATCAAGCCCTTCTGCAACTACACCTACAATTCCGAGTCGCGTTTTCTAGGCGATGCGTGGTTTGCACTTTACGCCGGCATATACAGAGCCAACGGCGTAATAGAGAATGCACCCAAAGTGGCAGACATGACAGACGAACGCCGCAAAGAGGTTGTGTTAGAAGCACGTTTCCTGCGTGGGTTCTACTACACTTACTTGGCATGGTTCTGGGGGGGCGTTCCCTTGCAAAAGTCGGTAAACGACAGCGAATTGACACCCCGTTCTAGTTTAAAAGACGTGTACGAACTTATCATTAGCGACTTAAAGAGTGCTTACGAGGGTTTGCCCGAACGCAACACTTACGACTCGCGCGCCAACAAATACACGGCCGCGGCCATGCTGGCCAAGGTGTATTTATACTTGGCTGCCTGTAAAGAAAACAATGTTGGGGCCGACCTTAACTTCACGCTCAACTCCTTCGACTGGGTAGAAAGCAATGCGATGTATGCAGAAGCCAAGGCTCTTTGTGCAGACATTTACGCAAATGGCGCCTATATCTTAAACCCCGAATATGCTTATAACTTCATTGCCGACCGCCCCGTGCTGAAAGCTGAGCAAGCAAAAGAAGCGGTAATGGTGGCTACCTTCGGAAAAGAAGCACCAAAGTATTTTGTCTTCGCTCATCTCACGGGAACTGTAGGCAACATCACACAAGACGGAGGGGGTGCAGGCTGGTTTCCAGCTCTGGGCGAACTAATAAGCCTTTACGATAAAATGGATGTGCGCTACAAGCAAAACATTGGTGGAGCAAATACCAAGAACAAGGTAAATATTATGGGCGTGGAATACTATGTTCCCTCGGGACTCTACCAAAGCGGTGTAAACACCTTCCTCACAAAGTTCCGTCAGAGTTCGCCGGCAGCACGATTGGCTGCGGGCATACCCGCTGCTTCCAGCGTACTAAACTTCCCCATCCTGCGATTTGCCGATGTTATCCTGATGTATGCAGAGGCCACTTACAAAACAGGTGATGAGGCCGAAGCCCGCAAACTGCTCGAGCCCATCCGACTACGCGCGGCAGGCAACAACGCTGCCTCTGCCCAAGACTTGGCAACGGCCTATCATAAAGACAACTTCATGGACGAGTTGAAGGACGAACGTTCGCGTGAACTCTGTGCCGAAGGCTGGCGAAGAATGGACCTTATTCGTTGGGGACGCTTGCAAAGCGTGGTGCAAAACCTCAAAACCAGCAACGAAGGCGATGTGAAACCAAATATTTACCACTACAACACCAAGCACGCACAAGCTGTTAAAGACAATTTCCAAAGCTATAAGATATGGTATCCCATACCCAAACGCGACAGAGAAGCCAACCCCAACCTTGTGCAAAACCCCGGATGGGAATAAGAGAAACGTGTAGATAAACAAACTTGCCGAAGAGTTGTTGTTAAAAGACATGAGGCAAGTGTAAGAAATCTACTTTACCATGCACCTTCGAGCGTCAGTACAAGCCGGCTTGTAGCCCTACTACAAAGTGCTTGTACTGACACTACAAGGTGCTTGTACTGGCACTACAAGCGGCTTGTAGCGCCGCTACAAAGGGCCTTGTACTGATAAATTGCCAATAACTTTGTTGGCAAACTGGTTCATCAAGCCATTCTCGCCTTACCACAACAGCTTGCCAACTAGCTAGCACATCCCCCGTCAACCCATAAAAATCATATATACTCAAACATGCGAACGTTTATCACATCATTAGTTCTAAGTGTTGCAATTACCACTCAGGCACAAACATTTAGGCAGATAGAGCCTGGCGTATACTTGCTCGCAGCTGGGCAAGAAGACGCCCACACGCCCCTGCGTTATAAAGAACCAGTGGCGAAACAGTTGAAAGACATGCCCACAACGGATAATCCCTTCGCCAAAGAAGGGGTACACATCGAGGTGAATGCACGCGGGTGCGTGGTAGACATTCCGCTTGCAGCCGACGAAAACATCTATGGCTTCGGCCTGCAAATGGGGTCGTTTGTGCAGAACAACAAGAAAAAGCGCCCTTTGGTAAACGACCATCCCTTGAAAGACCTTGGCTATACCCACGCACCGCAACCATTCTACATCTCGAACAAGGGATATGCCGTACTGATAAACACCGCACGATATACCACATTTTACATCGGAACGAACCGAAAGAACACCGACTATACGCCATCAGAAGACAGCCAAAAGGCAAAACTATCTACCGACGAGCTGTACCGTTCATCGACACAAAGCAGCTCAAAGCCACGCGTACAGGTAGACATTCCAGGCGCAAAGGGCATTAGCGTACTGGTGTTTGCCGGGCCCGACATGAACGCAGCACTGCGCCGATACAACCTGTTTGCCGGCGGCGGAAGCATGCCGGCACTCTGGGGCCTAGGCATGAAGTTTCGTTTGAAAACCGACTCTAAACAAGAAGATGCCTACCGCATAGCACATTATCTAAGAAACAAGCACATACCCTGCGACGTAATAGGCTTGGAACCCAAGTGGCAAACACGAGCCTACTCGTGTTCGTACGTGTGGAACAACGAGCATTTTCCCAACCCCAACGAGCTAATAGCCCGCACACGTGCTATGGGCTACAAGCTCAATTTGTGGGAACATGCCTTTGTTCATCCCTCTTCGCCCCTGCACCCACGGCTTAAACCCAAATCGGGTAGCCATTTGGTGTGGAACGGATTGGTGCCCGACTTCGCCGACTCTGCCACACAACACATCTTCGCCGCATACCACGACAGCTGCTTTGTGCAAAAGGGCATTGCAGCCTTTAAGATGGACGAGTGCGACAATTCTAACATTACACGAGGCGACCTGAATTGGAGCTTCCCCGAATTATCGGCTTTCCCTTCGGGCATTGATGGCGAACAGATGCACCAACTCTTTGGGCTGCTGTACCAGAAAACCCTTTACAGCGTTTTTCGCAAACACGGCATGCGCACCTGTTTAGACGTTCGTGCATCGGGGGCGTTGGCCGCTCCCTATCCCGTTTCGATTTATAGCGACACTTACGACTTGGAAGACTACGTGCGAATGGTATGCAACGCAGGACTGACTGGCCTGCTGTGGTCGCCCGAGGTGCGCGAGTCGGCCGATGAAGAAGACTTCTTCCGCCGCGTGCAAGTGGCCGTACTATCGGCTCAAACCCTCTTTAATGGTTGGTATCTGCGCAATCCCGCATGGCTGCAATTTGATAAGCAGCTGAACAACGAAGACAAATTCTTGCCTACGGCCACCAAAAACGAAGACGTGGTGCGCCAATTACTCAACTTCCGCATGTCGCTGGTGCCATACCTTTACGCCCAATTCGCCCGCTATCGCACAGATGGCACGCCGCCTTTCAAACCCTTGGTGCTGAACTATCCAAAAGACAAGGCCGCAGCGGCCATAGACAACCAATTTCTTATTGGCGACGACTTGCTTGCCTGCCCCATAGTGGGCAAAGGCAACGAGCGAATGGTGTACCTGCCCGAAGGCAACTGGTACAACTTCAACACCAACGAAAGGCTGGAAGGCGGTCGAAGTCACAACGTACATTTCGCACTCCACGAGGTGCCGCTCTTTGTTCGCGAAGGCACCATCTTACCCTTGGCCGAGCCCACAGACTGCATTACACCCCAAACAACGTTCGTACTGAATTGCCGCGTTTATGGCAAGCAAGCCCGCAACACATCGCTTTTCGAAGACGACGGCATTAGCTATGGTTTTGAAAGCGGTATATATAATAAGGTGTTGCTTAGCTGGAATGGGCGCGGAAGCATTAAACGCACAGGCAAATTTAAGGGTGTAAGATATAAGGTGAAGAACTGGACGTTGATTGAATAAGCATATCATTGCACCCTTTCAACCATTCGCCACACTCGTAGCATCCGCATAAATGTCTCATTTGTCAATTAACCCCACTCAAAATGAAACGACCCAATAGCTATCTCCTTGCATACCTCCTTGCATTTGCAGGCACTATGCTCTGCAAAGCAGAGGGACTGACCCACTATGTGAACCCCCTGATGGGTACACAGTCGAGCATGGAACTATCCAACGGAAACACCTACCCAACCGTTTGCCTACCCTTCGGCATGAACAACTGGGCACCCCACACGGGAAAGCTTGGCAATGGCTTTCTGTATACCTATCAAGAGAACTTTCTCTACGGCTTTAAGCAGACCCACCAAGCCAGTCTTTGGATTAACGATTACGGCCAACTATCGGTAATGCCCATTACGCGCCGCAACGACTTTACCGAAGAACGCCGCCGCAGTTGGTTTTCGCACAAAACAGAAATAGCCCTACCCCATTATTACCACGCCTACCTAGGCGATGCGCAAACCAACGTGGAGCTTACGCCCACCGAAAGGGCGGCGGCATTTAGAATGCGATTTAACGGCGGCGACAGCGCGTACGTGGTGATAGATGCCTGCAATGGCGGTTCGTATGTTAAGCTCATACCCCAGCAAAGGCGTATCGTGGGCTATTCAACAAAAAACAACGGCGGGGTTGGCCCTGCCTTTAAAAACTTCTTCGTGATAACCTTCAACCGCCCTTTCCTCAACGCCACCATCTGGAAAGATAAGCAATTGCTGGATGGCCAATACGAACAGCAGGGACAACACGTGGGAGCCGTGGTGGGTTTCGACCTTAAACGGGGCGAAACCGTAGAGATGCACATCGCCACTTCGTACATCAGCGAAGAACAAGCAGAGGTTAATTTGCAAGAGATTGGCAGCCAAAGCTTCGACGAAGTGAAAGCAAAGGCCGAACAAACTTGGGATGCGGAATTGGCCAAAGTAAGCGTTGCGAGCGACACCGACGATGAGCTGCGCACCTTCTACACCTGCCTTTATCGCATGTTGATATTTCCACGCAAGTTCTACGAGATAGACGCCAAGGGCGACACCCTGCATTACAGTCCCTATAATGGGCGCATCATGCCTGGCATCCTCTATGCCGACAACGGATTTTGGGACACGTTCAGGGCACAGTTCCCTTTTCTTAACCTGATGTATCCAAACATCGTGGCCGAAATTTTGCGCGGGTTGGAAAACGTTTATAAAGAAAGCGGATGGCTGCCCGAATGGTTCAGTCCCGGACATCGCGATTGCATGATTGGCCAACATTCGGCATCGGTCATCGCCGATGCTTACCTCAAAGGCATTCGCGGGTACGACATAGACTTGCTTTACGAGGCCATCCGCAAGAGTACGGAAGGCGTTGGCCCTGTTAGTTCGGTTGGCAGGAAGGGCTTTGCCCAATACAACGCATTGGGATATGTGCCTTGCGATATGGACGTTAACCAAAACGTGTCGCGCACCTTGGAGTATGCTTACGACGATTATTGCATCTATCGCCTGGCCCAAGCATTGAACCGCCCCAAGAAAGAGCAAGAAACTTTCCGTCAAAGAAGTCTTAACTATCGCCACTTGTTCGACAAGAACACGGGATTGATGCGCCCCAAAGACAGTAAAGGGCGTTTCTTAACGCCTTTCGACCCATATCGCTGGGGCGACCACTTTACCGAAGGCAACAGCTGGCAATACACTTGGTTTGTTCCGCACGATGTTATTGGCCTGCAAAAGCTGATGGGCGGACAAGCCAAGTTTGTGGAAAAGCTCGACTCGGTGTTCTCGCAAACCCAGCGTTACGACATTTCTTATTATAAGCGCGGCATCATCCACCTCATCAGGGAGATGCAGAATGCCGACATGGGACAATACGCCCACTTGAACGAACCCATGCACCACGTGCCATACCTCTATGCTTTTTGCCAGCCGTGCAAGACACAACGCCTGGTGCGAACCATCATGTCGCGGCTTTATGCGCCACGTCCCGACGGCTATTGTGGCGACGAAGACAACGGGCAGATGTCTGCTTGGTACGTATTCTCGGCCTTGGGCTTTTATCCTTTGTCGCCCATCAGCGGCGAATATGCAGTAGGCAGTCCGCTGTTTAGGCAAGCTACCCTGCATCTTCCCAATGGAAAAGCCATCCATATTGCCGCTCCGCAAAACAGCCCCACAAATGTATATGTATCGCAACTATTGCTAAATGGGCAACCATATCACTCCCAATTCGTGAAACATAGCGAACTGATAAAGGGCGCAAAGCTGGAATTTAAAATGCGTGCAGAAGAAAATGTACCACCCATTCCCCATCAATAAGCCCAAGCCTTTACCCACAAAATAAACAAACCATAAGCTCATGACATTTAAACAAGCCCTCCTCTTGGCAGCCTTTTTCCTGCTGTCCATCACCACCCACTCGGCAACAGCCAATTACAACGTAGTGCCTTTGCCGCAATCCATCGCTATGGCAAAAGGCAAACCCTTCGTGTTAAACGAAAGTACAACCATTACTTGCACCACTTCCAACGAACTGATGCAGCACAATGCCCGTTTCCTGGCAGAATACATCGCAGATGCCACAGGCATAAAGCTAGCCCACCCAGCCACATCTCCAAAAGGTTCTGGCCATATCTTGCTAACGATAGACAATAAGATTGCCGGCAAAGAGGCCTATCGCATAACTGTGACACAAAAGCAAGTGACTATCGCCGGCAGCACTGCAGCTGGTGTTTTCTATGGCATTCAAACACTGCGCAAGGCCTTACCCGTAGCAACGAGCAACAAGGCTGCTGCCCCAGTGGAACTGCCTGCCGTGCAAATTGCCGATGCTCCTTTGCTGCCTTACCGAGGAATGATGCTCGACTGTGGCCGACATTTCTTTCCCGTAAGCTTTGTTAAGCGTTTTATCGACATGATGGCCCTACACAACATGAACGCCTTTCACTGGCATCTAAGCGAAGACCAAGGTTGGCGCATAGAGATAAAGAAGTATCCTAAGCTGATGGAAGTTGGCGCTTGGCGAAGTGGAACGGTTGTGGGTCATAACTCGGATGTAGACGATCATCAACCGCATGGCGGCTTTTATACGCAAGAAGAGATAAAGCAGATTGTGGAATATGCCCGACAACGACACATCGAAGTAATACCCGAGATAGACATTCCCGGACATACCAAAGCGCTATTGGCTGCTTATCCCGAACTGGGATGCACGGGTGGGCCTTACACCGTGGGCCACAACTGGGGCGTACACCACGATGTTTTGTGCGTGGGCAACGAGCGCGTTTATGTCGTTTTGCAAGACATCATCGACGAGTTAAACCAAGTTTTCCCCTCTGCCTACTTTAACATCGGGGGCGACGAGGCACCGTCCACACGATGGCAACAGTGCAAACGCTGCCAAGACAAAGCCAAAGAGCAAGGCATAGACACCAAACACCTGCAACAATATTTCACCAAGCGCATGGAACAATACATCAACGGAAAGGGAAAGACGATGATTGGCTGGGACGAAATACTAGAAGGCGAACTGGCCAAGTCTACCATCGTGCTTAGTCGGCGTTACCTATCCACGTGGACAAAGGCGGCAAAGGCGGGGCACAACGTCATCACTTGCCCTGGGAAATATGCCTATTTCGACTATTATCAGGCGAAAAACACGCTTCACGAGCCGCAAGCCATCGGCGGTTACCTACCTGTGGAGCAAGTGTATAGCTTCAATCCGCGCCCCGACACGGTGTCGGCCGACATCACAAGCCGCATCATCGGCGTGCAAGGCAACCTTTGGACCGAGTATGTGCCCACCACAGCGCAAGCTGAATACATGGTGTTGCCACGCATGGCGGCGCTTGCCGAGGTGCAATGGATGCCAGCTGCACGTAAGAATTACACCGAATTTGTGGCACGCGTCACACGTCTGGCTCGCCTTTACGACCATTACGGCTATACTTATGCCCTACATATGTGGCCCGAAAGGTACAACCACAACAGAGCCGACTGGTAATGTGGCACGCTCTTCGGTTGTCCTTGCACACTTAAAGGTATATTGCCGTTAAGGAAAGGGTACAAAACCAAGCCTACTTGGATATATAGCCAAGATAAGAAAAGCATTTTCTAAGAAACTAATAAAACACTTCACCACAACCAACAGCTTATACATGGGATTTTGCTAGCCAATATCCAAGCTGTTGGTTGTGGTGATTTGGGCTTAGAATAGAGAAGATGAACCAAGGAGACATAGAGGTCTTTACCTCTACTTCTGTAGTCTTTCCACAGTGGCAGAGCGTTTAGCTTCCACAGTAGTGCCGCCAACAAGTACAAAGAAAAACGTGTTGCACATACGCTCGTATGCAAATAAATCCCACTCCACCTTTCGTTTTTGTAAAAAAACTGTGGTATCTTTGCATTCCAATGCTAGGGATCAAGGCCGAATTTGGCAACCATTCCATGCGTTGTGGCAAAGCCAATGGTTAACTTTTAATGGGTATGGCAACTGATAAACCGTTAGCAAGTTAACCAAGAAAAGAACTATTATCGAATATGGACAAAATACTTGTTACCGGCGCAAGCGGGTTTATTGGGAGCTTCATCGTTGAAGAAGCGCTTAACAGAGGCATGGAGGTGTGGGCCGCTGTGAGAAAAAGCAGCTCGAAAGAATACCTACAAGACAAGCGCATTCGTTTCGTGGAGCTTGATTTGGGCAATGCCGAACGACTCAAAAGTCAGCTCAGCGGTCACCATTTTGACTACGTGGTGCATGCTGCAGGAGCCACAAAATGCTTGCATCGAAACGACTTTTACCGCGTTAACACCGAAGGAACAAAAAACCTTGCCGATGCTGTGGTGCAACTAAAAATGCCTCTTAAGCGATTTGTGTTTATCTCTTCGCTTAGCATTTTCGGACCTGTGCGCGAGAAACAACCCTACGAGGAGATACAAGAAACCGACAAACCCATGCCTAACACGGCCTACGGACTCAGCAAACTGCTGGCCGAGGAATATCTCGACTCGCTTAATCCCAAGAACGAAGACGGCGAAATAACCGATGTGGTGTTACCTTACATCGTGCTAAGGCCCACTGGCGTGTACGGTCCACGCGAGAAAGATTATTTCCTCATGGCCAAAAGCATCAAGCAACACATCGACTTTGCCGTGGGATACAAGCCACAAGACATCACTTTTGTGTATGTTCAAGATGTAGTTCAGGCCGTTTTCTTGGCTCTCGACCATGGCATGAGCGGCCGAAAGTATTTTCTTAGCGATGGCGGCGTGTATCGTTCGTACGACTTTAGCGACCTTATTCACCGCAATTTGGGTAAGCCGTGGATGCTTCGCATCAAGGCTCCCGTGTGGTTTTTGCGCGTGGTTACATTCTTTGGCGAGTACATCGGGCGAGCCACAGGGCGCATCTCGGCTCTTAACAACGACAAGTATCACATACTAAAACAACGCAACTGGCGCTGCAACATCGAACCAGCGATGGACGAACTGGGCTATCACGCACAAGTGAACCTTGAAGAAGGAACTGCCCTAACAGTGAAATGGTATAAAGAAAATGGCTGGCTTTAACAACCAACTAGGGTTGCCAATAGAAAGAAAAGCACCAAAAATATAGTCCAAACGTGTGCACAGAAGTGCCACGTATTATCGTTGGTGCATGATACTGGCCACAAACAAGCCATAACAATACCCCCACTTAAACACAAAATGAACTTTATTAAAACACTTTTCGCAATAGAGAAAACACCTCGAAAGGGACTAATGGCCCTGGAATGGGTGGTGCTGGTCTATATGGTACTGACACTGCTCATGGTGTTTTTTACCTTTACCAAACTGGCTAACCCCGAAGCAATGATTTGGGGACGCATTCGTATCGGCGTGATAACGGCTGCCCTGTGGCTGGTTTATCGCTTAGTGCCCTGCCGTTTCACCAAACTAACGCGCGTGGTGACACAACTTTATCTGCTGTCGTGGTGGTATCCCGACACCTACGAACTAAATAGGATACTGCCAAACCTCGACCATGTGTTTGCCCAAGCAGAACAATCGGTGTTTGGTTTTCAGCCAGCATTGGTGTTTTGTGATGCCATGCCCTCACCTTGGTTTAGCGAACTGATGGATATGGGTTATGCTTCTTACTTCCCTATGATATTGGCCGTAACGCTGTTTTATTTCTTTTGCCGTTACGCCGAGTTCGAAAGAGCCTCGTTTGTACTCATCGCCGCCTTCTTCATCTATTACGTGGTGTTCGTGGCCTTGCCTGTAACAGGTCCGCAATATTATTATCCAGCCGTGGGGATGGAGAAGATAGCAATGGGTGTTTTTCCTAATGTGGGCGACTACTTCAATCTGCACAGCGAGCGTTTAACCAGTCCTGGTTATGTCAATGGCATCTTCTACCAGTTGGTGGAGCATGCGCACGACGCCGGCGAACGCCCAACAGCAGCCTTCCCAAGTAGCCATGTGGGCATCAGCACTGTTATTATGCTGCTTGCTTGGCACTCGGGCAATCGCCGTTTGCTATTGTGTTTGCTACCTTTCTTTGTATTGATGTGCTTCTCTACGGTGTACATCATGGCGCATTATGCCATTGATGCCTTTGCCGGATTGACTACAGGCGCGCTGCTTTACTTTGGTTTGATGTGGGTTAGCGGTAGATACCTACGCTAACCAAACCACTCAAATTCGGGTGAATAAGGCCCAGTGGCCTCCAATTTGCGTGTGCACATAGCCGCAGCAAATCGACCAGCCTCGACAAAGTTAAGGCCTTGGGCGCGACAATAAAGGTAACCAGCCGAATAAGTGTCGCCACAACCTGTGGCATCTACCAATTTGCGTGGGGTGTAAGCAGGAATTTCGTAAAACGAATTGTCGGCGTAGATAAGCGAACCATGACTTCCAAGGGTGATAACCACTTCTTTAACTCCCCACGAAGCGATTTGGCGAGCCACTGCTCGGGGATCGGTTAGGCCAGTAATCAGCTCCATTTCGTATTCGTTAAGTTTCAAGATGTGCGTATGGGCCAGCACATCGAGCTTCTCTTTCCAGTCAGTTTCCACCACTTCTTGTCCACGAACGTTGCGCAAGAAGCCCTGCACGTCGATAGAAATTTGGCCACGAGTGGAAAGTTCTTTCACAAATTCGGGTGAGAAATCGTCGTAGAGTAGCGACCCCAGATGGTAAACCTTGGCTTCCACACCGCGCATTTCTTTTATTTTAAATGGTTCGCACTTAGCGAACACGCGTTGTGTGCGACGATTCTGGTCGCCCCCATACGAGTTTTCAAAATAAACAGAGTTGTCGCAGGTATAAGCCACCACGTTAATTCCTTCTTCGCGCATGCGTCGCACCTCTTGAACATCGAATCGTCCAAGCTTAGTTACCAATTGATAAGACACCTTACGAGGAAGTCGAGCAATGGCATACGAGAAATAAAAAGATGTTCCACCCGAGATAAACGCCTCGTGTTGTGACGTTACAATCTTATCGCGAGTGATGTGTCCGATACAGCAAATGTCATTCATTGATAAAGAGATAAGCGTTGTTATAGGATAATGATAATTAGATGGATTGACTTTTAGTCTAATAATTTACGACTTAGATAACGCACAGGATACCACACCGAGAGCCAACCAACGGCAATAACAGTGATAAAAATCCAAAAAACGTCAATGTAATGCACGCTAACGGGATAAGCGTTAACGATGAACGAACCTTCGCTCTTACCCAGAGAAACCAGTCCGTATTGTTGTTGAAGCCAGCAAAGCAGCAGTCCAAGCCCCACACCAAGCAAAGCTCCAAGGGCCGAAATCATGCGTCCTTCGAACAAGAAGATGCGCACTATCTGCTTATCCGTTGCACCAAGGTTGCGCAAGGTGGTCACATCGGCCTTTTTATCGATGATAAGCATAGAGAGCGAACCAACAATATTGAAGCACGCCACCACCAAAATAAAGGTGAGAAAGATGTAGGCGATAATCTTTTCTACATTCATTATGCGGAACGTATCTTCCTGTTGCTCATATCTATCGAGAACTTTATACTTGCTACCCACAATATTCTGTATCTTCTTTTTCACCACATCGGTGTTGGCATTGGGCTTAAGTTTCAGTTCCAAGGCAGTAAGCATGCCTTGCATACCAAAGAGATTGCGAGCAAAAGAAGCAGAAGTGAGGATATAACGCTGGTCGTATTTGGCCTGACGAACAGAGAATACCACGCCAGGCGACAGCAACGAGTCGACCACGAAGCCCGAAGCAGGATTAGAAATATCGAACTGTCCTTCGCGGTTGGGTGCAAACACGCGCATGAAGCCCTTCCATCGCGTACCCGTTCCAAGCTGCTGAGCCAGTCGGATGCCTAGCACGCCATACTGTAAGTTGGCAGCTCGCAAAGCAAATTCGCCTTCGCCGTAGAGCAAGTCGTTGATGCGCGTAAGCTTTGTAAAGTTGTCGTCAACGCCTTTGATAGTAACCATGGCTTGTTTATCGCCATAAAACACCAGGGCATTGTCTTCCACACACTCGGTGGCAACCTCCACTTCGGGCAGATTTCGTATCTCGGTGAGCAACGGGTCGTCGGTAGGAGCATCCTTTCCTTTAGCAGGCACCACCTCTATTTGGGGGTCGAAAGCCGTAAAGAGCGATGCAACGAGGTCGTGAAAGCCGTTGAACACGCTCAGCACGATAACCAATGCCATGGTTGCAACGGCCACCCCCACCACCGAAATGGCGCTGATGACGTTGATAGCATTGGTGCTTTTCTTAGAGAAAAGATACCTGCGAGCGATGAAAAGAGATACGGCCATGAGCGATTATTGTTTTAGTAGTTCGTCGATACGCTCAATATAGTCGAGACTATCGTCGATAAAGAAGCGCAATTCGGGTATGATGCGCAGCTGATTGTGCACGCGCGTACCCAGTGCGTAGCGAATAGTTTTGGTGTTAGCTTCAATATTTTTAAGCAGTTCTTCGCCCTTATCCGAGGGGAAAACGCTGAGGTATGCAGTGCAGATGCTAAGGTCGGGCGACACACGAGTGCGTGTAACGCTCACCATAACGCCATGCATCAAGCGCGTTTGCGATTGAAAAATAAGGCTCAACTCTTTCTGTAGGAGTCGTGCGATGCGGTTTTGTCTTGTTTCTTGCATATTGGGAGTGCTGTTAAGCGTGTTGTGCGCGTCATTCCAAGCTTACATGCTGGCAGTCTATCTGCTCGTGTAAGAATATCTGCGCGTTTTCTTTAAACTTATCTTTGTTTTCGGTGGTGAGATAACGAGCTGTTCCCTGCTTAGTGCAACGTGCATCTATCTCGGGATGTCGTTGCAGATAGTGCTGCAAGCTGTTGGCCACATATTCACCTTGGGGCACAATTCGCACGCCTGGAGGCACATGTTTCACAATGCTATTCATGAGCAAGGGATAGTGAGTACAGCCCAACACCACCGCATCTATTTGTGGATCGGAGCGCAAAAGGGCGTCGATACGCTTCTTCACAAAATAGTCGGCACCAGGACTATCGGCTTCATTAGCCTCAACAATGGCCGCCCAAAGAGGGCAAGCCATACCTTGCACCTGCACATCGGGAAAGAGTTTTTGTATTTCAAGCCTATAACTATCGCTCTTGATGGTGCCTTCGGTGGCCAGAATGCCCACATGTCGTGAGACAGTTAGCTGGCCAATGCTCTCGGCTGTGGGCCTAATAATGCCCAATACCCGGCGATTGGCATCGAGCGAAGGTAAGTCGAGTTGCTGAATAGACCGCAAGGCTTTGGCCGAAGCCGTGTTGCAGCCTATGATAACCAAGTGACAGCCCTGCTCAAAGAGCTTAATGACAGCCTGACGCGTGAACTGATACACCACATCAAACGATCTTGGCCCGTAGGGAGCACGTGCATTGTCGCCCAAGTAGAGGTAATCATACTGGGGTAAGAGCTGTCTGATGCCGTGCAAGATAGTTAATCCGCCATAACCCGAATCGAAAACGCCGATGGGTCCAGGCTGTTGTGCGAACTTGTTCATACGTCATTGGGGGCGTTGGGGCGTTAAACGCGCCCCTTTCGCCCATAAGCAGGTTGGTAATGCTTAGCCAAGCTTATTGCAACTCGGCGCTAATAGCAGCCGACACGTTCTCTCCCAATTCAGGATTGAGGTAAGGCGCGGCGTTATTATCAGTATTGAGGATGAAAGCCAGAGCCTTTTGAGCGCCAACTTTAGCGATAGCCTGGTTCAAACGAGCCTTCAAAGGAGCCATAGCGTCGACCTCAGCCTGTTGCAACAAGCGAGTAGCCTCTTGCTTAAAAGCCATGTTTTTTTCCATGAGTTCTTGCAATTCAGCTTGTCGTTTCATGCGAATAGCTGGTGCAAAATCTTTTAGTCCATCGAGAAAAGCCTCGTATTTGAGGTTAAACTCGTCAGAAGCACGTTTCATTTCGGCTTGATACTTACCTCTAAGGGTTTCGATGTTGCGTTGCACCTCAGCATAATCAGGAGCCGATTGTAGCACGTCTTGATAGCTAAAGAAGCCAAAACGCAAGCTAGCAGCCGTTTGCATGGGTGCATTTTGTCCTTGTGTGTTCACATCTTGCGCCCCAGCCGTGAGAGTAGTGAAGAGCATTAAGGCTGCGAAAATAGTTTTTTTCATATCGTTTGGTTGGTTGTTGTAGCCCCGTTTTGGTCGAAAGCCATTAAGGGGCGTGTATTACTAGTTGTCATGCCTCCACGACCACACCTTAATCATATAAGGGTGTAAAGGCGAAAAGCCTGAAACCCGCGTTTGGCCGCTACATTAAGCGAGGTCAAACACGGGCATCAGTTCTTTCAGTTTGTGTAAAGGCGTTGGTGTGTGCATTCTTAGGGCAGAGCCATTGCAGCTGCCGAGTGTAGCAAAAGGCCATAACAGACCGATGTTAGCCACCCAATGCGCGAGCACACCGTTGCAAGTGAGCAACCTTTAGCGCCTTACTTCATCTTGTTGAGCTGAGCTTTTACGTCGGCGGTAACGTCTTTGCTAAGCGTTTCGCTGATATAAGGAATGCCAGCCGATACGTCCATGATGTAAACATAGCCACCATTCTTGCCCACCAACTTGATAGCCTCTACCAGTTTGCCAGTGATTGGGCCCATTTTTTCTTGTTGAGCCTTCTGCAAAGCCTGTTGGTTATCTTGGTAGGTTTGCTGGATTTTGCCATACATCTGCTGCAATGTAGCCTCCGTTTCTTGTTGTTTGGTGGCGTTCATTGTGCTCTTAGTTTTCTCGTACTCGTCGCTTTTGCGTTTCAATTCTTCTTGCATAGCTTGGAGATCGTTTTCAAACTTCTTGGCCGAAGCCTCGATTTCGCCCTTAGCTTTGAGGAATTCGGGCATAGAAGCCATTACCTCTTGTGCATTAACGTGTCCGAACTTTTGTGCGAACGCAGCCACTGGGGCGCAGAGCATCAGCATTAAAATTAGTTTCTTCATTGTTGTTATTGGTTTTATTTGTTAGTATTTACTTGTTAATATTACGTGTATATTAGTTAGAATAGCCCAGACGAGCCAGCACTTCGTTACTAATATCTACTTTAGGCGACGCAAAAATGATGCCAGTATCGCTTGCTCTGTCGAGCACTAGCGAGTAACCGCGTAATTCAGACACCTCTTTAACAGCGTTATAAACGGCCTCTTGAATAGGTGCGATAAGACTTTCGCGTTTTTTATACAGCTCGCCTTCGGGTCCGAAATATTTCTTTTTCAGGTCTCCAGCGTCTTTTTCTTTCTTCATGATGGCCTCTTGCTTAGCTTTACGCTGCTCTTGCGAGAGGAAAACCACCTCGTTTTGGTAGTTTTTGTACATCGTTGCGGCCTCGTTAGAGAGCGCTTCCACCTCAGCTTGCCATTTTTTCGACACTTGGTTTAGCTGCTCATTGGCTCGTTCGTAGGCAGGAATGTTCTTCATAATGTACTCCATGTCGATGAGTGCGAACTTCTGCGCATTTGCTGCAAGCGACACAAAGGCCACCATGCAGGCGATGATAAGTTTCTTCATAATCTCTCTTTTTTTTGTTATTGTCAGTAAGCGGGGGATGCTTGGTCAATTATGGTAAGTTGACCAGCATCTTTTCCCATTATTGTTTAGACGCATTTGGATGCGAAAGGTTTAGAACTCTTGTCCCAAAATGAAGTGGAACTGACTGCCACCCTTTGTTCCGTACACCTTATCGAAGCCGTAAGCCCAGTCTATACCCATCAATCCCACCATGGGTAGATATATACGTACACCCAATCCTGCACTGCGTTTTAGTTGCAAGGGGTTGAACTTACGGGTGTCGGTCCATGCATTACCGCCTTCAACGAAGCCCAATCCATAGATGGTGGTGTTGCCCAGCATGAAGGGATAGCGTAGTTCTAGTGCCATGCGTGTGTAGGCATAGCCCTCTGCTCCCCAAGGAGTGAGCGAACCATTTTCGTAACCACGCAAACCAATTGTTTCTTCGGCATAGCCCGACGAGTATCCACTCATACCGTCGCCACCCATATAATAGGTTTCGAAGGGCGATTTCTTATAGCTATTATACGAGCCTAGCAATCCCCATTCTATGCGCGACACAAGCACAAAGCACTTTTGTCCGCCCGATAGAGCTGTATAAGTTTTTGACTTAAATTTCCATTTGTGGTATTCCACCCAGCGGAATTTCTCTTGTTGTTCTTGCGAATAGGTGGGCGATTGGGGGTTGTTGGCCAGGTTGCGATAGTCTTTGCCATCCCATTTAGACCAAGGTGGCGTTACCGATAGCGAGGCCATGAACTCCGAACCCCTACGTGGGAACAGCGGGTTATCGGTTGAACTGCGACTAAGTGTCACACCCAGGTTGATGTTGTTAGCGTTACCGTTGCTCATAATGAAGTAACGCCAGTTCTTCAACATATAACGTGTGTACGAAAGGTCTACCGACAGCATGAAAAAATCGTCGGGCCAACGCAGTCTTTTACCCAACCCCACCGATGCTCCGAGCATCTGAATATATTGGTCGGGGTCGTAATAGTTCTCGTAGTTGTTGTAATAACTACTACCATAGCCACCCATATAGTTGTAATAAGCGTTACGGTAGTTGTTGTTATAGTAGTTGCTGTTCACACCCGTTTGTTTAGAATAGAACACGCTAACATTGAATTGCAATGGTCGTTTGCCACCTAACCACGCTGTTGAGTAGCTGGCGTTATACGATTGATAATACTTACCATTAGTTTGAGCACCCAAGGCCAGTGTTTCGCCATCTCCAATGGGTAATATACCGCGTCGTTCTTTGTTCTTACCAAAGAGGTTACGCATGGAGAAGTTGTTGAGTTTCAAACCGATTTTACCGATAACGCCCGTTTGTCCCCAGCCCAAAGAGAACTCAATTTGGTCGTTACTCTTTTGTTCAAGGTTCCAATTAATATCAACCGTTCCATCTTCATAGTTGGGTCTAACATCGGGGTTCACCTTCTCAGCATCGAAGTGTCCCATTGTTGCGAGTTCGCGAGCCGAGCGTTGCAATGCCTCTTTCGAGAAGAGGTCGCCTGGTTTAGTACGCAATTCGCGGCGCACAACATTCTCGTAAAGTCGGTCGTTACCATTGATGCGTACCCTACTTAGGCGAGCTTGTTGTCCTTCGGTGATACGCATTTCGAGGTCGATAGAGTCGCCCACGATATTTACTTCCGTTGGTTGTAAGCCATAAAAGAGGTATCCGTTGTTCCAATATTTGTTGCCCACAGCGTCTTCGTCTTCGGTAAGACGTTTGTTAAGCAACTTTTGGTCGTACACATCTCCCTTTTTCATGCCCAGGATAGCATTCAGCAAGTCGGTAGAATAAACGGTATTACCCACCCAAGTGATATTGCGCAAGTAGTATTTCTTACCCTCATCCACTTTCACAAACACGTTTACATGCTTGTCGTCGGCATTCCAAACACTATCTTCGAGGATGGTAGCATCGCGGAAACCCAGTTCGTTATATTTCTCAATCAGTTTTTTCTTATCAGCAGTCCAGCGTTCGTTGGTAAACTTTTTAGCTTTGAAAATGTTAGAAAGTTTACCAGCCTCGTGTGTCTTAGCGAATGCCCCTTTGCTCAGCAGTCCGCCTTTAATTTTATTGCTAGGCAGCTGATTATTACCTTCGATGATGATGTTTCTCACCTTCATTTTTTCTTTTTTGTCGATGATAACATCCAGTATAACCTGATTTTTATTGCTCACATCGTCTCTTTGTCGCACTTCGATGTCGGCATTTTTAAAACCTTTATCGTCGAAATATCGTTTAGCCAATATTTTTGCGCGGTCAATCATGTTAGGCGTAATCTGGGCCCCTTTAAGCAAACCCAGTTTATTTTCCATATCTTCGCGTTCCGACTTTTTCAGTCCTACGTAGTTAATCACCGACACTCTGGGTCGAAGAGCCAAGTGCACGTGCAAGAAAATCTTATCACCGACGATAGAATCGGCCGAGATTTTCACGTCAGAGAACAGTCCATGTCGCCAATAACGCTTCACGGCGTCGGTAATATCGTTTCCTGGAACGGTTATTTCTTGCCCCACACTAAGTCCCGATATGCCAGTTAGCATATAGTCTTCATAACCTTCGATGCCTGATACGTTGATGCCGCCTAGCACCAATGTTTTAGGAGTACCGGCGTATGAAATGTCGGGATACACGATTTTCTCTTGTGCAGAGGCATTAAGCGAGCACAAGCAGAGTGCGATAACAGGAAAAACCTTGTTTAATATCTTCATCTTTGGATTGTTTTCTTTCTTTGTGAGTCAATAATCATCAAGCCATTTTTTAGGCTTCGCTTTCCACTTGCATCCCAGTTTTGCCAAACCGTCTTTGCCTAGCTTGGTAGCTAGCGATGGCTTGATGCAGGTCGGCCTCGTTAAAATCTGGCCAATAAGTGTCGCAGAAGTAGAGTTCCGAGTAAGCAATCTGCCAAAGCATGTAGTTAGAGATGCGAAGTTCGCCACCAGTGCGTATCAGCAGTTCGGGGTCGGGCATGAAAGCCGTTTCCAAACGTTGGTTCATCAGTTCTTCTGTGATGTCCTCCAGCTGTAGTATTCCAGCTTTCACGTCGCTAGCGATGCTCTTTGCGGCCTTGGTTAGCTCCCATCTCGACGAGTAGCTCAAGGCCACCACCATAGTCATTGCGGTGTTTTGAGCAGTGTGTTCCATTGTTTCGCGCAGTTTGTCTTGCACCGATTGTGGCAGTCGTTGCATGTCTCCCACCACTTGGAAACGCACATTATTCTTCATAAAGATTTCGTCTTCGAGCGAAGAGAGCACCAACCCCATGAGTGCGGCTATTTCTGTTTCGGGTCTGCTCCAGTTTTCTGTAGAGAAAGTGTATAGCGTAAGGAACTTCACCCCCAGTCGCACGCACTCCGAAGTGATGCGTCTCACGGTGTCCACACCAGCCTGATGGCCGAAGCTTCTTTCTTTTCCGCGTTCTTTAGCCCATCGTCCATTGCCGTCCATAATGATAGCAATGTGCGTTGGTATGCGTTTTTTGTCGAGTTCTTGTTCCATTAATCGTCTTTATTACAGGTTCTGCATTTGGCCATAAAGCTATAAGTGAGCGACAGTTCCAGAGTGGAATACCCGTCTTTGTTTTTAAACAAGCCCACGCTTTTCACTGCATAAGGGTCGGCAACGCCGTCTATTTTATCGGTTGTGGCAAAGTGCACGCCCCATTGTAGGGCCAAATTAAGCCTTTGAGCCACTTTATATTTCACGCCTAAGCCTAGGAAGATGTTTGCAGCTACCACATTTTTCTCGCCTCCGCTTAAATGTGTAAGGCCTAGTCCGCCTGCCACATAGGGTGTTAAAGGCTGTGCTCCGCGATAGTCGCGACCTGTGCCATAGGGCCAAAAGTTGTATTCGTAGGCCACATCCACATTGGTCAAGCGATGGTTAAAACTATAGGGCGAAGCGGCAAAGGCGGGATAATAGGTGGCCACATCTTTCGACGAGCCTTTTATTTGCCCAGTGAAGGCGGCTAAACGCAGGTGCATATAGGGGTTTAACACACGTCGCATTACCAGTCCGCCCATGGGTTGCGCCCCGCTAAATATACCTGCATTGAAGTCGCCTAGATAAGTAACCAGCCCTAATGCACCACCCGCTTCCATGAGATAGAGCGGGTCTTCTTGTGCCATTGTGCCCAAGGGCAGCGCAAGGAGCAGCGCAGTAGCCAGCCAGTTTCTTTTCACCTTATTATATATATGTGCGCATGCGAGGGTTTGCCCTTTGGTTTAGTCTCGCTTTTGCGGCAATTTATTTATTGGTCCAGCCCACACTGTTTTTACGCACGCGCCAAACCTTACCCGAACCAGCACAAACCAGCCACAGATAGTTGTCGGTATCTGTGCCCAGGGCAAAGGTAGTGACATTGTTTTCGGCGTTTTGGGGGAGGCTATATATTCTGTTAAGCTTCCACGACAAGCCACCATCTTGGCTCACGTAGATGTTTTTGAGTGCTTGCACGTTGCTACTTGCGCCCATGCCAGCACCGCCCACGGCCAGCAACACTGCGCCATGGCGCACCACTTGCAAGTTGGCCATACGAGGAAGCGCATTCTCTGCTTGCAGACTGTTATAGTAAGTCCACTTCTGTGTAGAGTTGGTTAGGCCATATTCGTACACCTTTCCCCACACCACGGGTGCGGCATCGGTGGCCGATGTGGCCAAAGAGCGGTTGCCCAAGAGCAGCACTTGCTCTGTGTTATCGCTTGCCGAATGTTTCCAAACGGCCACATTAAAGTCTTGTTGTGGCAGATAGGCTGTAGCCGAAGCCAACATTTCTTCTTCGGGCAGCGCGGCACCAGCCTTAGCCAGATACAACTTACCATTGGCGCCGAGCAGATGTAGGCCAGCGTTTGACGCGCCTAGCAGTTGCGACATGCCAGCAGCAGAAACGCCAAAGTCGGTCCACGATGTGCCATTTGTTGTTTGCCACACCTTGTTACCACTCATCACATAAGCCACGCCGTTAAAGGCTACAGCGTTTTTCCATGCATTGGCATCGGGGGCAAAGGTTGGCGACACCGCCGTCCACGTTTTACCGTTGGCAATGGGCGAAGTATAAACCACCGTTGTGCTACCGTTGTAGCCCCAAACCATCATTGTAGAACCAGCATTCACAGCGCGCAGCCCATGCAAAGCTGCAAAAGCAGGCACCGTGGCCACCTCGTTCCACTTAAAGTCGTTGGGTTTTTGCTTGTGCACACGCACATCCATAACATACTTTTGCGAGTATTTTTGCGAATTGCTGTACACCACGAGTGTGCGCTCAGAGGTAAAGTCCACCGAGTCTTGTCCGTTATTGTAGAAAAAAGTCGAGTCGCTGACAAGGCTTTTCAGCGTCACCACCCCCGAGTTTTTGGTAGAAAACGTTCCAACGATTTTCTTTGCGTCTATGCCATACGGCAGCGAGTCGGGGTTATACACCCTTTTGTTTACTTGGTCGACGTAGAAGACATAGCTTTTACCATCGATTTTTTTATAATAGACACTGTCTTTATCGCCCTTTTTGGTTGTCGAGTCCACCCTTTGTGTTAGTGTTCCCAGGGTGAAAGACGTTATAGCCGTATCGTCATAATAGGTGATGTCTCTGCTTTCGTCTTTAAGACAAGATGCAAAAACAAAACCCGCTGAGAACAGCAAAGCGAGAGACCATCGCATTTTTTTCATTCTATTTCAAATTAATTTTAGCTGCAAATTTAGTGAGAAATCTTCAAATAAACTGCCTTTTGTTCTCTTTATTGTGCAAAATATGAAAAACGCGCCATTTTTTTAAGTAAATTTACCGCCTTTGGGCCTTGCTTTGGTTATGTATGCACATACATTTCGCATAGGTCTTGGTCGTATTTTCTTAATATTGGGCCTTTCGTTTGTGGGTGTGAAGGGTAAAACACAACGTATCGACACGGCGCAAGTAAGAGCATCATTATCTTGAAGCAACCCTAGTAATCGTGGCATTTCACAAAGGTAAGCATAAAAATCGACAGCAGACCCCATGTTCAACTAATTTATCGCCCATGCACAACCGCTTGCACACCATGCAATGAGCATGAGCAAGGCATCAAGAAAATGTTAAATCGGTAATGTTTCTTTACAAAACACACCCAGTTTACCATCCCCTTCTAGCGCAACAAACATGCTAAACAGCAGGGAAAAGCCCTATTTTCGACAAAAAACGCGATGCCTTTAGAAAGGAATTGAGCGCCCTTTTTGCGATTTACTATGCTTTTGCACTTCTATTTTGAGAAAAATTGCGCCAAAACAACATCCGCGCAAACACGATTTTGCCCCCGTTTTACCTGCTTTTTAGCAGAGAACATGGGTTTTGGTTTTGCAAAAAGCACCTTTTAACCTTGCGTTTTGCAGCAAAACGCAAGGCAATATGCACCAAAACGCAAGGTAATATGCTGCAAAACGCAGTGTGTTTTGCTGCTAAACGCAGCGCAAAAGAGCAAAAAGCATCGTGGCATTTTATAACTTTTAATGCACCTATTCTTATTATTCGTTGCTAAAAACAAAGATATATAACACATTCAACATATAAACAAGAGAATAAGAAGCAAACAATAAGCAACCCAGTAGACAGCAGTACACAGCAAGAATGTAAGCCATAAAACGGCTGCAAACTTTAAAAATACGCCCGAAAATACACCCGCCGTCCAGATTTTTTGCAACGAAGGCACTCACAATGTTAAAAAACAGTGCATTTATTTTACAATCCGCATCGTAAAAAGCAAAGGAAAGCCCTCGCGTAACAACCCCTTACCAGCCCAAAGACAGGCAAGATGCCGACAAGAAAACAAAATCTGTTTAGGCGCTAACACCCGATTTGGGATAAAAAAAGCTGCTTACCCCCGCAAAAGAGGGCAAGCAGCGTGAAAAGATAAGAAATTAAATAATCGTATAGCTTAATATTTGCGACCCATAGGCGAGACAATGTTGCGGAAGGGCGCAAAGTTGGCCGCGTCTATAGGCTTAGCCTCATCGTTATTATCGGCACCTACATAGACAGGACGTATAGAAGCACCCTGGTCTTTCGACGAAACTGCTACATTCGCTTTAAACGCAGCACCGAAGAAATGCGTAAGCGGGATGGAGTAAGTGGTGCAATAAGAGGTGTAATATTGCCCATAGAAACCACTATTATAAGCCACATGGCGGAACTCTACCCACGCACTATTAATAGGTCTACGACCAGCTATAGGCAAGAACAAGCCCTTATTGGCCAGCACAAGGCCTGTTACGTCTTGATATTTCCAAAGTTTTCTGCCCGTTGGGAACTTAGAGCCCTTGCCAGCCAACTTCATATCGCTGAAGAATGCGCCATAAATCTTGTTGCCCTTATCCGTGTAACAATAGCCTGGAATAATGGTGTTGGCCTGGCATAAAGCATCGAAATTGGCCTTAGAGGGATATTGATAATGATAATGTTTCTGTCCGGCTTCAGTATAATACCTTACGATATCACCATGCGTTGCGCATCGCCTGCCACTCACTTCGTTTACATGAACCGCCCCACCTCTTTCTTTATAATATTTACCTTGCAGGTCTACTTGAGTTCCTAGAAGGTAATACACACCGTTAAATTTCAATGCATCGCGAATCACACCCCACTGGAAGAGGTCGCAATCGTTAGTTGTTTGCGAGAATCTACCTATATGCTTGCCCACAAACCAGTTTTGCGAACCCAGTCCATTGTAGTTAATACGTTCGTTATTAGCCTTATGTACATCGCTTGGATTTTCCCCATAGCTGCTAATCCACCATTGTGCAGGCGCGATACCCCAATATTCTTCGCGACAAGTTTTATAATGAATAAAGTTACCCGTAGCCCACTTCACGCCATTAACTTCAACGTATGGATGTTGTTCAATTATCTTTACGTTGATGTTAGAGCGATAGTCGTAGCCCTCTTTAAAGTCTTTTGTAGCCTCTTTAGTAAACACCCCATTGGGCGTGTACACAGTGATGTGAAAATTGGTAGGTGCATTTTCGGGCAAGAAAGCCACCCAAAGATAGCCACCATCAAGATTAAGTTTAGACTTATCTTTATTAGCGATGGTGATAACATGTTCCTTTTCGTCTTCAGTTCCCACAAACGTGCCATTGTTAAGATTAAGCACATCGTAAGACCGAAGTCCGTTAATCTTCACACTGTCGATGGCTTCGATTGGTCCCTTGCTGCTAGGACAAGTCGACAAAATGAATTTCATCCCCCAGAACGCCACCTTACGTTGCAAAGCTACATTGGTTTTAGTAACCTTCGCTTGCGTTCCGTTGTTATCAAGCGCCCCTGGCAGTGTCACGCCCCAGTTGTAATCAAACTTCTTATCAATAGTAGCCAACTTGCCATCTTGCAGCTTCATGTTAAGCGCAACGGTACTTTTAATCTTGTTAATAGGCTCATGATAAGAGATGGTTACCCCTTGTTGAGATTCTGTTTTTACGTCCGGGTCAACTGGTTCAACCGTTTTATCTCCCTCAATGGCATTACCAGGATAGAAAAATGCCAACTTATCAGAAGCCTTCATGGGCAGGCGGCTGATGATATTACCAGTGAAATCGGCTGTTTTTTTATTCACACTGTTAGCCGTCATCGTAACCACACTATAAGTTTGGGCATTACTTAGGTTGTTGTCAGAAAGGTTATACACAAACATTTTGTCGCCCGTTTCCCATGTAGACAACACATTTTTGTTTGCATCGAGCTTCAGCGCGCGCGTAGATTGTTGCGCGTTCGCAGTTACCTCAATAGGTGTAACATAACCATTGCTTTGAGTTAATTCTTCATTAACGTCGTCGTTATTGCTGCAACCAGCAAGCGCTAGCACAGCCAAAGCGCCATAAACGAACTGTAAATTCTGTTTCATCATTCTTTGTTTACTCGTTTTTACTTAGTTTTCCCACTCGTCTTCATCAGTTTCTTCATCGTAAAAAAAGCCACCATGTTTAGCAAGATTGTCTTCACCTCCATGATTTGGGTCTTTTTTGCCAATGTTGTTGCCACTTCCAGCCATTAAAGCCACCTCTGCAGCAGTGTTAATAATCCCACAAAGGGGACGTTTGTACTCGTTCTTTACCATTCTCTTAAAAATTTGTTATTTGAGTTAATGAACTTACAGCAGTTGCGTTCTCTTTAACGATAATTTACTTAACGCGGAGAATTTAGCCACCATAAATTTCTTTTTATGTAACATTCAGGTGTAAGAAATAATACGTTAGTTCGATGATTTATACTCTCTTGAAAATGCTGTCACCAGCCATAAAAGCTGTACCTTTACCACATACACCTCAAGGGCATACGATATAAAATCACTATCTACTCTCGATACAAAGTTAGTAAAATATCTATGTGCCGCATCTAATGTAGCACTCTTTAACTTAACAACAACATCTTTGACATAATAAACCACCTAACGCCCTCATTACCAACCGTATTTTCAACCACAAAATATACAAATATACGCACCAAGAGCAGCAATTATATAAATTTTCTTACGCTCGAAAACCAATAACAAATGCAAAATCTCAGCTTAGCTGTGTTCATACGCCACGCTCTTTTGCCCTTTAATCCCCAAAAGGGCCATTAGAAGGATGAATACAATCCGCTGCTAATGGTCCGATTGGGGATAAAATTTCCCTTCGTTCTCCTGACTAATGGTAGGAGAAGAGAGGTTAATCGTGCGCTATGCAATTACTTTTGGCAAGCGAGAATGAAGTTGAAACGTTCTATCCACAGCCAAAACAGCAAGCGTTACAACTAATATTTATGGTAAGTCACCGCCTTTGTGTTATTCAGACATTTAAATTTTACACCATCTATTACATACGCGAGTGAGGAATCTTCGTATCTAATATTCACCGTAAAATGTAGATCGGAGCCTATGCCACCTTTGTTACCAGAGTCAAAGTCCACCTCAAACTCTCGTTTAGCAACCGGAGACCCATCTTTATTAAAACGTGCTTCGAAATGTACGGAGTTCTTATTCTTCACCTTTCCGTTAGCATCATAAAGAATATAACTTATTGCCAGTCTGGATTTATCGCTACTCGAAGCAATATGATAACCAGTTCTTGCAGGGCTAATGTCAACCTTCGCAAACCTACCTTCGCTCGTTCTGAGTAAAATAATACCTTTTGTTACTTCAAAATTCTTTGAATTCATCTTATCAATAAGTCCAATGATGTCGCCAAATGAAATCTTATTAAATTCTAAATTGTTACCATATACATCATCAGGGTCTTCTCCTACGCCACCAGTGTTGCCAGAACCACTGGGTTTACCCGTACCAATCTTTTCTTTTAGTTCCTCAAGCTTCTTAACAATAGCTTCAAGAGCCTTAGTTTCGTCTTCATTACCAGTTTTCACTGCCGCGATAAGATTCGTAATAGCAGTAGTAGCCTTAGCCAATTCTGCAGACATACCACTTTGTGCAGAGCCAACCTTTTCTATTTCTTTCTTCAACAAGCCGAGAGCATCAACAATGGCTTTGAACTGACTTTCATAATTAGGCATTGCAACAATGGCTTTTTGTATGGCAGTAAGCTGAGTGCCATAATTAGGAAGCGCGTTGATAGCCCTAGCAAGTGCGTCGAACTTTGCAGAATAGTTGGGCATTGCAGCGATAGCACTCTGAATAGCAGCAAGCTTATCTTCGTAATTGGGGAGTGCGTTGATAGCTTCGGTAAGTGCATCAAGCTTTGCAGAATAGTCTGGCAGGTTGTTTATAGCCGTTTTCAACGCCTCCAACTTAGCTTCTAACGATAAAGTTTGCGCATTAAAAGCCTTTACCAACAGTTGCATCTTAGCTTCTAATGATAAAGTTTGCGCATTAAGAGCCGCTTCTACAGCAGCAAGTTTAGTCTCAAGCGTAGTGTTTACAGCATTCAAGATGTCGGAAATAGCTTCCAGTTTCTGTTGTTGCGTGGTATTCATCTTATCAAGAACTTTGGTAAGACTGTCTACCGCCTGCTGGTTCTTAAGAAAACCGTCGTTGATAGCCTGCACAACCTTTGTAAAGTCGTTTACTACAGACACGTTCATCGTGTAATTAATCTCGGGAGCATCTTCTTGACAAGCAGTAAAGAAGACGGGTGCAGCCATTATCAGCGCAATGGCGAACATCATTGACTTAATATACTTCATAACTATATTTTCTTTGGGAGCAAAGGAAGGCGAATGGCATCGGTTTGGTTGTATTGATAGTTCCTTTCCACTTCTTCCCAAGCTCGAGTTTGTGATTATTTATTATCTATCCTTTGCGAAGTAGTCAACAGAAGCATTGGCTCACTTCACTAATTTAATTGTTACTCTTCGTCCTGTTTCATCAGGTTTACCATCTTGTTCGCCAATAGCAATCTGCGGATGGAGGTTTTCTTTCACAAAGCCTTCTTTCAAAAGCGCCTTAATAACGCGTTTTAGACGACGCTCAGAGAGTTTCTGATTATAGCGAGTGGCGCCAGGTGTGCTGGCTTCAGCAATAACAGAGAGCTGATGGCCACGCATATAGGCAGCAAAATGCTTTAGATGAGAAAGTTCGTCCTTACTAATGCTTGCACTGTTGTTAACAAACTGCACATAGTGTGAAATCTCAATGGCAGCTTTTCCCTCACTCTTACTATTTTCGCTGTCAAGTAGACGTTGTTGCAAGTCGGCGTTAAGCTGTTCCAATCTCTGGCGTTCGCTGGCTTCGCTGTCAGCACGATCCCTATATCTAGCAGCTTCTTTATGTACTTCATTCACCTCATCGTTAAGCACAGACAATTCTCCTTCGTAATAAGTCTGCAACTTTTTAGCCCGACTTGAAACAAAATTGTAGCGTATAGTGGCCAAACCAAAGATGTAATTCTTGGGAGCAATACCACCACGACTCAACAACCAGTCCATTTCTCCTTTCAAACCAATGGTGAAACGACGACTAACGTCGGCTTCAAAGTGTAAAACCGTAGGGATAAAAAGTTTATTAAACTTCTCATGTTGGTTAGTGGTGCGCACGTTTCCCGTGAGAGAAAGTTCAGATTCGTTGTTTACGATTAAATTATTGCCAATAGGTGTGGTGCGTCCATCTTGCGTCATCGTGTTATTGAAGAACATACCATATTCGTTACCCTTAATAAAGGAATAGCCAATACCAGTTCCCATCCAAGCATTAAACCACTGAGCACGACGGTGTGGCCATAATTCCATGAAATTAAATTGTACACCTAGCTTGGCATTATGAAAATTCATCATATAGTTACCATACACCTTAACGGGCATTTTTTGAGTGTTAAGGCTAGAAAATCGCTGCTCACGACGATAACGCGACCACAAATACTCTAACCCAACACGAACCCATGGGCGGATAGTAAAGTCAATACCGCCGCCAGCGGCTGGCGATTGGTTGTAGCTGCGCTTAGCATTAAGATTTTGATACCACACATCTGTTGCCCAAGACAATCCTCCTTCGGCATAAATGCTCCATGTATTCCTACGCAATTCACTGTTTAAGTTCTGTGGGAACTGGCTTTTATTCACCTGTTCGTCCTGCGCATATAGGTTACTAATTGCCGACAGTGTGAATAAGACTATCAGTCCCACTCTTGCCCATCTCCTGCTGAGCAGTGGAATAGGCGGTTTAGATAGTTTTTTGTTCATAATAGACTCGACGTCTCCCTATTATCACTCCATTGGGAGTAGTGCCGTATCGAAGACTTGGGCTTTTAATTTTATATTTGCTATTCTTTAATTTTCTTCTTGCCGTTAACAATATTAATTGGCGAGTCCCGAAAGTTTTCAAATAAGTAAATCTCTTAAAGAGATGTAGATTTCTTTTGTTGCTGTATAATGTTCTGCTATTTATTCTTATATACTTTGCCCACTTTCCGCCATTTTTCTAAGCCCAAACGCCATTAAAAGCTAAGGCATTGAACCGAGTTATACGGATTGATTTGAACCATTTTATATTGGTAGAGTCGGCTTTTATTAATCATTGACCACGGATAGTGCTTTAACTCATCAGATGATAGATAAATTAAATCACTTTTGAACGCTATTAGTAATTTGAGAAAATATTATCTACTGAATACATTTACACGTATTTAGCCTTGTAAACCGAAAAATTGTATCACCTAAATATATTTACGCCTTGTCTCTGAAAAGCGACTTCCACCACCTTTTAATCCACGCACATAAACAATTATGGAGCGTTTCGTTTTTCATTGGCGGAGGATTAGCCGCTAGTTTTGGCTGAAGTATTTGATACTTATTTAGTCCACGCTTTTTAATTTCATTCTCTATCATTTCCTGAATAGACTCAAACAGTTGAAAGCGCTCTTCAGAAAACTGCATATTTTGCCTTTGAACAGATGTTATTCGCGTCTTCTTATTTTGTGCCATACCTTTCTCTCTTTTCTAATTAAAACTTCTTGTGCAAATTTAGACGTAGAAATAATAAAAGCTGTTATCATAATCGGACAAAAAACTAACATCTTCTGACATTTTCTTCTTTGCCAATATAGCAACATTTACCACAAATAACCTATAGAATACTGTATCACAAGCAATTACAAATGACATATTAACAGCTTTTAAGCAACCGCATTTCCATATTTTTTTTGAATACTAACGGCTTGTTTTCTTGCCGCGTAAGGTGTTTTTCAATAAAATTAAAGGCTAGAATGCTTGTATAATTCTAGCCTTTTGGTAAAAATGCTTCTAGGATAACACGTAAATAACATCATAAAGCGCACACATTACTGCGAGATGCAATACTTCACGTGTTTTTATTTCCCCCAAAAACAAGTAACAACTACAAAAAAACAACTTACCCGCTGCAATGCAACGCGTCTCTCTTACTCATTATATAAACCGAAGTGGCCTTTATATAAACAGAAGTAATCTTTGTATAAACATAATATTTACCTCTCAACCATTGGCCTTTTTAGCACAAAACAATCAGTAACAACCAACTAAGCTTTTCCAAAAGAGCATGCCCTCGCCATCGGTTATGTGCGCCATAAGCTGCACAAACTCGGTTTCTTTCTCCTTCCAACAAGCATATTGCCCTGTTCCCATAGCCTGTACCAATTGTTCAAAGCTATTGGCGATAAGCATTCTGTGTTCCAAACAGGTTTCGCTATCAATACAATAAATCCTTCCTGTGGCACATTCTAGCAAAATGGTGTAGGGATCGCCGTTTGCAATGATAATAAGTCCATTCTTATTCAATGTGGAATAATCCTCATAATCCACATTTCTTTCTACAATCCAGTGCAAACTATTGTCGTCGTCATACCCAAATTGATAGCTAAGAAAGCCAAAATTGCCCCAACCATACTTCAGAACACTATCTATAAAGCCTTGGTTTAGCGCGTTAATATTCAGTTCTGCCTTCAAATATTCAATCTCTTTTAGAGGTATATTCACTTCTCTCAAACTCATTTCTTCAACAAGTTCAGGGTCAAGTCCCTTTGTTTCCTCTTCAATAGATTGGATAATTTCTTTTATAGATAACAATTCCATAGCATAAAAATGATGATTTGATTGATAATACTACACTTAATACGCCCCTATAAGCTCATAAATATTGCGCTACAAGTTGCGTATGAGCAAGACTAACTGCAGATTACGCCGACTAAAAAGCACGAAAGCGCGTTGACTTCCTTTCACAAATATGCACAAAGACATGGGGCGTGGGTTGCAAGTCCCATGTTCTTTGTGCTTAAAAGGATTGTTGGCAATGTATGTTTTCACTCTTTTACCAATTCGATAATGCGGCAATCGAGCTGGTTTCCGCCCAAAACTTTAAGCCCAACCTTGTGTAGGTAGTCGCCCGTAAAGCACTTGTTGTGGAAAGCCAAATGGCTTTCTTGCCCTGGCATGAGGCAAAATTCCTCAGTCGAAAGTCACCATCAACGCCGAATATCATTTTTAGACTTTCGTAATTTGAGTGTTTATACTTGTCGTAACAGTCTGTTTTCCCGATTATGCGCCACCGCTTTTTTATAATGCCGTCCCAAAATATTTGCAATGGAGCAAACAACACGCCCGAATTTTCTATTTCGCTAATGCTGGTTTGGGCAGAACCAATATTCTTAAAATTCTCTACTAAGACCGAAGAACTGGTTTCTATTACTCTTCTAAAGGCAAAGTCTTTATCTAAATCGTTGTCAGATAGTTTCGCTTTCAACTTCCAATCGTCTTTGGGCATGAATAGCGGAATACAAAATATATCTTCTGCATGAACGACAATCTTATTCATTGCTTAACTTTTAGGGCGTTTGGAAAGTAACTTATTGAAACTTATTAATCAGTTCGAAGATGTCGTTCGCGGCTTTATTCATTGGCAATGAGCCTAATGCGCCTAAGTCGTTTGCGTATATTGAATAGTCGTTAGGCGTATTTGTGCTTATGAAATAGCCCATGTCTCCATCTTGTCCAATCATCAAATAATTGGGTTCGTAGGCTCGTACCTCATAAGTTTCGTTCCTTTCCTCTAAGTCGGAATAAGAAAACAGACCTATTCCAGAGCCTTCCACCTCAAAGACGTCGTCCGCTTGGATGTGGCACAGGAAATCAGAATAGGGCTTGGGAAAGGTTATTTTCAACCTTTCTTCCAGTTCAATAACGTTCTTCTTTACGCTTACACAATCCATTGTTGTTGCTATTATAAGTAAATTGATGATATTCGGACAGGATGCAATGGCCTAATGGGGTTTGAAGTCACATGTGCTAACGCTTATTGTCACGATGTTGTTGCACGTTGATGTCGTTGGATTGTTCGCAACATGTCTTCAAGTCTTGGGGTAAATCATTGCGCAAGCAAATGGCAACTTTACAGCCTGTGTCGCCTGTATTGTAGATTAACCGCATCAGTTCGGCGTCTAAGTGTTCAAACTCGGCTATTTCAGACATGATACAGTAGGCCAAATCGTTTGGCAATTTGCCCAGCAATTCTTTCACGATAGGTCCAACATCCGTTTGCTCCACGTCGAGACGTATGGCTATATTGCTCGATGTTTCCCACGTTTTGCTTAGCTTTTCAAAATCGCAAAATACGTTTTCCTTATTTATATGTAGGGTACAAATGGTACTGTCCTTAAAAGTGTGTAAGCTATTCTTCTCTTTTATCCTTGTTATTTTCATTTTTCTTTATTTTCTTCCAACTTTTAAATTGGTATATTTTCCTTTTGTAAGCACTTTTTAGTTTACACCTTGCAAGCATATGCACCCGCCACGATAATTAATTTGGCATTCGTCAACCAGCATTTATCACTGAGCCAAACGGTAGATTTTAACATTATCAAACTTTGCTGGCGCGCCTTGCGCATAAAAACGCACATCGGTGTAAGGCTTCTTGGGAAACACAAGGTTGGTCATCGAGATGCGTCCACCATCAACAAATATCTCAATCGAGCATTTATCCACCCACACATCCACCTTATATCTTGGTCCTTGGCACAGGTTTAGTGGTGCCCAAGTGCCCAAAGCAAAGTCGTTTTGATAGTTCACGGCATTGCGTTTGCGCATCATCTCTTGCCCATCTTTTATGGTTTGTGCGTCGAAAGCCTTCTCAATATCGTGTGGTTCGGCCTTCTTACCAAAGTCGGTTAGTCCACTTTGTGTGCGATCCATCACCACACGTTTTGCTTTCAAGTCGATATAAATATTCACTTTCTCGCCTTTTGCATTATAGAGTTCCACGCCAGCGATGCCATTTTTGCTAGGTGTAACTTCCATCTGCAGTTCAAAAGCATTTTCATCGCTATGGTTTGCGTCTTTCACAACACGCGAATTTTCCACCATTCCCACTTTTAGCACTTGCTCTTGTTTTCTCAAGGCGAGCACTTCGGGCGCTACATTCGAGGCTAAATAATATTGTCCGTCTTTTTCATATAACTTAAGTTCGCGTGCAAGTGTGTTTGCACCGCGGTATTGCTTAATAGGTGTGATGTTTGCATATTGCCAATTGCTCATCCATGCCATGGCCAACACGCGGTTACCCGTGTTAGAGAAGCACACAGTGGCATAGTGGTCTTTGCCGTAGTCTAAGAATTTGGCCACGCTGGGCGGCGTATCGCAAGTGAATTTCTCACCATCGAAGTTGCCCACAAAATATTCTGTGGCGCTTCCGCCAAACAAACAGCCGGGGTTAATGTTTACAATCATCACCCATTTTGTTTTACTAGGCTGTCCTTCAACGGGCATTTCTATAAAGTCGGGGCATTCAAACTGGTTGGGTTGTGCGCCATATCCCTGTCCAAAAGCACTCACATAAGTCCAGTCTTTGAGGTTAGGCGAACTGTAAAAGCGCATTTCTTTATCGGCAGAAACAATCATAAACCACTTTTTTGATGGTTCGTACCAAAACACTTTAGGGTCGCGAAAGTCTTTTAAGCCATCAAATGGTCGAAGAACGGGGTTTCCCTCGTACTTTGTGAAATGGTATCCGCCATCTGTTGAATAGGCCATGCATTGTATTTGTCCGTTTTCATCACTGGCCGAAGTGTACAAAGCCACCACGGCATCTTTTCCATAGCCTGCTGTTCCGTCTTTATCCACCACTGCCGAGCCCGAGAAAATGTGGCCCATGGGGTCGCGTGCCAGTGTTGGTTCTACTGTTTTCCAGTGCACTAGGTCTTTGCTCACGGCGTGTCCCCAGTGCATATTGCCCCATTTAGAACCATAGGGGTTGTATTGATAACACAGATGGTACACGCCATCTTTATAAAACATGCCGTTGGGGTCGTTCATCCATCCGTAAGGAGGTGTGTGGTGATAGGTGGGTCGATAAAATTCGGTGTTATCCACGTCCCAACTATAGGCCAAACGGATTGCTCCTGGCTTTAGGCTTAGTGCATCTTTACTTATGTTTTCAATCTTCACCACCGACCTCTTGCCTTCGTTCAGTTCGAAAGGCACGTGGTAGTCGCTTTTTCTTTGCGCCAATCGCACGTCCATCCAGGTGTCTGTTTTCAGTCCGTTGTCCAGTTTCACCTTTGCCTCGGGCATACTTTCCTCCACGGGCAAGATGAGATACTTGGGCGAATTGTCCACAATCAGCGTGGCCGTGTTGCCTTTATACTTTATTTTAATGTCTTGCGCCCCAGCCATCTTGGGCATTATGCCTGCCATTAAAGCTGCTATTATTATTTTTTTCATTGTCATAATCAGGATATTTAAAACTTAAGCGATGCGTTAAACTCTACGGTGAAAGGTCGCAGGTAGCTGCCTGTCATCAGCGTATTGCTAAAGGCTGCTGCCTGGTCTTTGGTTATCAGTTCGGCTCCTGCAATGCTTCCCTTAGCTCCTGTTTGGTTAAGGAAGTTCACAACGGTGCAACCAAGCGACAATTTGGGGTTCACTTGCCAGTTTTCACTCCGCCAAAGGTTTCCCATCGGCCATTAAAATAATAGGCGCTTCGTTTATATTGGCGTAGGTTTTGCTAAATTTGTCTTGTAATTTAGCAGTCCGTTAAATTTCTCTTCGCCCATACGAGTAAACGAGTTTACGGCATAGCCAATGTTGCCTGCGGTGATGGCCGTTTCGGCTATCTTGAGTAAGCCTTGATGGGATAGGCTGGCATCGCCTCGCCACAAGGAGTTAACGCTTCGCGGATTGGTGGCATAGGTGATGGGCAAACCGTTTTCAAGCACATTAACATCGGCCGAGGGAAGCCCTATTTGTATCTCACGCGGTCCGTTTGCACTGGCTGCGTTGAGCATCACATTGCGGTTGCCCTCCTCCTTACTGTTTGTGGCTTCTCTGTTTTTGGGCTTTTGTGCCTGATTATTCGTCTGTGCTGGCACTGGAAGCGTGATTGCGAGAGTGGCAAACACTGCTACTAACCCTCTTCCCAAAACATTTAGTTGCATAGATAGATATTGTTTAGATATTGATGATAGTCTTGTTTGGGCTGTCATCCAATCTGTCTTGCAGATGCACTTGATGCAAACCTGCACACCTCCTTATTATAAAGCGTGTGCCCAAAGCTTTGCTCTCATTGGTCGCGCACTTTTATTCGCAGCACACAAGCTTTTCGCAAAGATAGTTTTTGTTTGCTATAAGGCATGTAATGTTTTATGTATTTTATGGTTGCGGGCGCAAAATAATACGTATTACCCACAATTTGGGCCTGCCCCATAACGCCAAGAGCCATTAAGTGCAAGCACAATCGTAGAACTTTGTTTAGTGAACACCGCTTTGCTCGATGCTCCTCACCTTCATATGCATGCCCCCCATTCGCACAATTTGCATTGGAGCGAGCGCACGACTTTTAACTGCAGCATCTAACTCTTGCCATAATTGCTCTTGTTTCTCATTCAATTTACTTCGTTCAAAGTCCAGTTGAGCCGAATTTTGCTCATTCGTTTGTTTGTTTAAAGAGGCCAATTTAAGATAGGTTGTTTCGAGTTCGTCCATCAGTTTGTCCCATTTCTCCACCTGCTCCATCGAAGTGGTGTTGCAATTGTTGCGAAATTCGTCGGCCAAATGAGTGTTTCGCCCATCCACATCATAACCAATGGTGAAGCCCCCAATACCTTCGGGCAGATTGTTGCTTATCATTCCAACAAACGAGATGGTCACCTCTTCTCCCTTTATCAAGGCTTCTTTCAGCTTGGCATCGTCTTTATAACTACTGGCCAAAGGCACAACATTATCTAATATAACGCCATCCTCGTTGCAAAAGAAAAGATACAACGGACCATTGACAAAGTCGGTAAAAGCCAAACTGTCTACATTGGTCATAGCCTTACACTTAAGCTTAACATCCATCTCAAGGTAGTTAAGCAATTTTGTGGTAGAATGTAGACAATAATCTGTATCAACCACACTGATATGCACCTTGCCTTTGCCGTTCACCTCGAGGCTTTTGGCTCTGAGCACCATCACCGTATCGCTGCCTTTTTCGCCACGTCCACAAGTGCATTTGCGCTCGTTCTTAGCGCAGGCAGACATCAATAACACGGCCATAAAAGCCAGCAATACCCCAATATTTCGTTTCATATTTAAAGAATTATACGATTAATCACCTAAGAACCTTCCAAATAAACAGTCGTCTAACCCACTACGTAGAACGCAAAGACCGCTAAGAGAAGCGCACAAAGATAGTTATTTAATTACACTTACTCGGCATGAGCGCCCCATTTTTTTCATCCCATCCACAATAAAGCCTCAGTCGATGTTAAATTGTTTTCTTTTCTTTACATAATACATCCCAACCAATCCACCTTTCTAGAAGAAATTGCACCCCAAAACCATAGAAAACACATCGCTAAGCCCCCTTTTTTAGTCACGGCTCTGCACCATTCAACATGCCATTTACTATGCTTTTGCCCTTTTTTGTCGTTGTAGATGCACTCACAACACAAAAAACCATCATACAGAAAAGCATAAAAATGCACATATAACAACAGCTTTCGCTCCGCATTTTGCACCTCCTAGGTCTGTAAAGTGCAGCAAAACGCAACGCTATCTCCTACAAAACGCAAGGCTATCTCCTACAAAACGCAAGGCTAACTCCTACAAAACGCAGCACTAAAACCTATAAAATGCACGAGAAGCAGAAAGAAATTAACGAAAAAAGACATGAAATAAATAAAACAGACCATAAAAATACGCAAAACTAACGCTATTAGACAAAACCACAGAAAGCTGTCGACTCCTTTATAAAAACTGTATATACCAGGCATAAAACGCATAAAAAAGAGCAAAAATAGCACTAAAATTACGTAAACCTCAATCAATCAAGAGCTTACAAACCATCGAAATACTAGCCAAAATCTGCACCAACGACGGGTTGACACGCAGAACGGGCACTCACAATGTTAAAAAAGAGTACAATATTTTGACAAAAACCAAACTAAATGTCATCACTCGCAGCTACACCACTAGCCAAAACCACCTGCTCACCCACAAGGCGTATCACAATATTAACCTCGTCATCGCTCATCATCCAACACGAGCCTAAGTTACAAACACAAAAAAGAGGCTCTTTCTTTCGAAAGAACCTCTTCTAAGGTTGTCCCAGATGGACTCGAACCACCGCTGACAGAACCAAAAACTGTAGTGCTACCATTACACCATGGGACAATTAACGGGTGCAAAGGTACTCCTTTTCGAGCATGCCACCAAATTTTATCCCAACTTTTTTATACCTTTTGCACAAAAAAATCTACATTCCACCCCCATCAACTCCGTCTCTCAGCACCGCTCATGCCATCTAACCCACTGATAATATTCATAATACATCATCTCCCCCAACAAAACGTCCGCACCTCCTAACTCGCCTAACAGTTTGCCTTTTGCAGCACAAAACAGGGTCTAATCAAGGTAAAAGGCGCACAAAAAGAGATTATTGCTTAAAGATAAAACCGTGAAAAAGGGATGTTAAAATACGTTTTTTAACATCTCTAACCTATAACTTATCCTTAAATTTGCGTCGTTATATAACAAATGGGTATGCAGCACAATGCGCCCAAAGCCACCTATGAACGAACAATATAACGAACTAACGCTCATCTCACAAGGAAGCCAATTGGCCTTCAACGGCTTTATCAACCGTTATTCTAACACCCTTTATTGCCACGCCTATGGCATTTTGAGGTGCAGAGAAATGGCTGAAGAGGTGGTGAGCGATGTGTTTCTAGAGGCTTGGCGCATGCGCAAATCCCTCATTGAACTGCAAAACGTGCGTGCATGGCTCACACGTTTGGTGTATAACAAAAGTATTGACTATCTGCGACGCGAACGCAACCGCGTGAAACAGATTAGCGTTGAACATTTTGGTATGGCCGACTTTGCTTTCCCCGACATGAAAACGCCTGCCGATACACTTATATCTAACGAAGAATTGGCTGCCATCAACGCCGCCATCGACAAACTTCCACCAAAGTGCAAATACGTTTTCTTCTTGGCTAAAGTTGAAAAAATGCCTTACCAAGACATCGCCAACATGCTGGGTATTGCACTTGCCACGGTGAATTATCATGTGGCTCTGGCGGTGCAAACACTCAGACGAATTCTTAAAGACCGCGCTAAGCTGTCTACAAGCTTTCTAAAAAACAAATAAGACATTATCACCCATGAACATGGATATAAACGACATGCGGTTTGATGGTTCGGAAGAAGACTTGAAACTGCAAGATTTTATCTCGCGAGCCGAACCTGTAAACTGCTCCAACGAACGACTCACAGCCCGTATATACGAAAAAATACAGGCCGACAAGATACGCCAAAACCGCAAACGATGGCGCATTGCCGCTGCTGTGGCTGTGACCTTAATGACGTGCAGCATGTGGCTGGCGCTAAACATCACGCAAAAACAATTGGTCACAACCCCACAACCCACAGCGCATAAGCAAGTGCCAACAAGCGTGATGCAAGAAATTAATGTGCCCACTGGCCACACCCTACAACTCACTTTGCCTGATGGCACACACCTAACTGCCAATTCGCGCACCCGCATTCGTTACCCCAAGCCTTTTGATAAGCACACACGCAACCTCTATCTTATGGGCGAAGCCTATTTCGAAGTGGCTCACGAAGCCAACAGGCCCTTTGTGGTGCATGCGCAAGGTTTTGATGTAAAGGTGCTTGGCACTCACTTTTGTGTTAATAGCTATAACAAAAAACAATGCAATGTGGTGCTAGCCGAAGGAAGAGTGGAGGTGAATACCGCCTTAAACGATAAGGTGAATTTGCAACCCAACGATTGTTTGAACATCACCCAGGGCGAATTTGCATCTAAAACAAAGGTAAACGCCACAGCCTATGTAGACCGCCTAAAGGGTGTTTTGCCCATGGAGGGTATGCCATTGACCGATGTCGTTAACTATCTGGAGAATTATTACGGTGTGAACTTTCAAGTGGAATCAAGCCTTTGCAACGAAACACTCTACGGAAAACTGGTTACAGGCGCACCACTGGCCGATGTACTCACTAGCCTTTGCAATATTTCGGGAGCTGTGGCTGAGGTGAAAAAAGGGGTGGTAACGATTAAAAAGAAAAGCACAGCCAAGGCTCCAACCACTCACCAAACAACAAACACGCAACTTTAAAAGGTCTAAACAACCTACAACACGCCTCTAAAAAGCATGCCAGTCTTACCCCTACGGCGCGCAACAGCCATATCAACTAAAACCAACAGTGTAAAAATTCACCATTTGGAGCTAGAAAAATACAATTAATGTGTTTTTTGCCCCACCCCACCTATACATTACTCTATATCTTTCGACTTAATTATAAAAGCCCACCTTATATATTAAGGAATATCCGCTTAAACCTTCTATTAAAGTAACTTATAAAACAACATTAATACAACACCCCATGAGAGAAAACGTACGTCCAAAAAGCTGGCGTTGGCGCATCTCCCAGCGCTACGTATCAGCACTTTTGCTCATATCACCAGCGGTGTGTATGGCCACAGCCAACAACACACAAACAGCGAGATGGCATGAACAACACGTCACCAACACAGTCGCCAACAACATGTACACGGTGAAAAGCGTGCTCAACTACATTGAGAAAAACAGCAACTACGTGTTTGTGTACAATGCAGAAGTGCAAAAAATGATGTCCAACAAGGTGAGCGTGAACCTCGATGGACGGCCTGCATTGCAAATTTTAGATGAGATGTGCGCCTCAACGGCACTCACCTATAAGGCACAAGGCAACCAAATAAGTTTGACACAAACAAAAAACGCTCAGTCCGGTCAGCCCAACAAGGCACAAAAACGCCGGATAAAAGGAAATGTAAGCGATGCAAAAGGCGAACCCATTGTGGGCGCAACCATTAGCGAAAAAGGCGGAACAGGCGGCACGATTACCGACATCAACGGCGACTTCACACTTGACCTAGCACCCGACAACGCCATTACCATTTCTTATGTGGGATTTAA
>NZ_CALKQY010000002.1:0-63241 GCF_937990675.1 Hoylesella shahii
ACGCAGTGCTATCTCCTACAAAACGCAGTGCTATCTCCTACAAAACGCAGTGCTAAATGCAGCAAAACACAGCATAAGATGATGCATTTTGCACCTTTTTGAGGAATTTATGGTAGACTGAATGACGAAAAACTGTGGGGATTTTGAGTGAAAAGTGGCCAAAAATGGTGCTTTTTGACGACTAAAAGCGGTTTTCTGGGCGGTGAAATTTTCCGTTCCAGACTCCTTCTAGAAGGGCTAAATGGTGCAAAATGCCGATATGGTGCGCAAAAATGGTGTAAAAATAAATGCAGAACCTCCAAAAAATAGGGAAAAATCCTGCTTTTGAGCATCTGTTTTCTCTAGAAAGGTTTGTTTTGGAAGGGGTGTTTTGTAAAATATAAATACTCGATTTAACATACTTGTTAAACGTATTTGGGTACTAAAGTTTACCCAATGTGGGAGATACAACAAACAGTTGGTCCAGTTATGACCTATACCTTAAAAGGCTTACAGTTTAACAAAAACAGTACGCCTTTATCGTTTGTGTGTGTATAAAAGAGGAGTGGAAGGAAAAATGTCCTTCCTTGATTATTCATAACACGGCTATATCGCCCCCTGCTCTTCCACCACCAATCCATTTTCTCTTACGTGGTCTATAAGTGCTTTGAACGTTCGGTTGAAGCAAAGCGTGGGCATGTGTCCCGTTATAATCATTTGTTTTCGTGCTCTTGTTAGAGCCACGTTCAGCTTGCGGTCGATAATTTTCCCATTTTCTTCAAAGCAATTAGCCGTTAGAAAGTCGAGTTGATAACGGTGGACGATGGTGAACGAGTAGATAATTACATCTCTTTGCGAGCCCTGATAGCGTTCAACAGTGTCGATAGTGATGTTGTCTAGCTCGGCAATACCCAGTTTGGCTAGTTCGCGCCGTATCATTGCAATTTGATTGCGGTAGGGAACAATAACGCCAACGGTGCGGTTAGCATCAAAATCTTGTGCGTAAAAGCGGTGTATACGCCCCAAGATGCGGGCCACGATGCGTGCTTCGGCAGGGTTGGCCTTGTCGGATGCACCTTCGTTCTCGTTGTTTTCTGCGGCAAAAAACAGCAGTCGGTGAGCCTTTAGTTGGTTGTCTAGTTCGTCTTGTGCAGGCAAGTTGTAGTGCAATTGTTGTTCTTCTTGGTGAGCACAGGGCACCACATCAATCTGTTCGTGGGTATAAAACATATCGTTGGGAAAGCGTGCGATGTGTGGATGCATGCGCCCTTGGCGGTTAAGTGTTCCGATGAAGCGTGTGCGCCCTTGGCTTCGTTCCCAGTGTATCAGTCGTTCGAAGAGCGATTGGCGACAGTCGGTTATGCCGATGGCATTTAGCAGGGGATGGTTTACAGCGGCTTGAGTGGCGTTTTGCTGAACCACGGCCGGCAATTGCTTATGGTCGCCAATAAGTACAAACTTGTCTATGGCTGGCACATTGTCGTTAGCGGCGTTCAATCCCAGGCGTAGAGCCAGTGGCTGGGGTGTGTTGGCCGAGAGCAAGCCCACGATGTTGGGTTCTAATATCTGCGATGCCTCGTCGATAACGGCGAGGTTGAAGTGTTTTAGAGCAAAGATATTGGAGCGCGATTGCATGGTAGAGGTAGTACCCACAAACACGCGGCAAGCCTCGATGCGTTGTTTGATGAGGTTTAGTTTGGGGTCGCTCTCCACCAGTCGGTCGAGCAAAAAGGGGCGAAAACGTTCGTCGCAGCTGTATTCGTTGCCAACACGCAGGAAGGGAATGTTGGCCGATAGTAGCATGTCGCATATTTCGTCTACGGCTCTGTTGGTGTACGACATGAGCAAGATGTTGCCCTCTTGCTCTTCAACAATGAAGCGTAGAGCCATCGAAGTTTTGCCCGTTCCCGGCGGTCCAACGAGCAAGTAGTAGTCGCGCGCTTGTTTTATGCGTAGCAACACCTCGTCGTAACTGTGGTGATAGCTACGCGTGAGTGTGAGTTGGTCGTTATATAGTGGTGCTCTTTGCCCCAGAAGCAAGTCTTTGCGTTGAGGGTTGGCCGTGGCAAAGGCGTGCATTGCCTTAACGGCCGAAGCGTTACCCACGTCGCTCGAGGCATGCTCGATGGCGAAATGTTTAGCCTCTTTCAAGAAGTTATCGTTTTGTAAGCCATCGTTGAGGTGTACCACCAATTGGTTAACGGCGAGGTCTACGAGTACGCCTTTAAACAAGATGTTGTGTCTAACATCGGGTTCGGTCTGGGGTTCGTAGGTATATAGATACACCATATCGCCTCGACGGAAGTTAGGTAGGAAGTCGTCGGCCTGTTCGGGAACGATGAAGGTTAGCGTGTCCACGCCGTTATAGTCATTACTTTTCTGGGCATCTTTCAGCTCTAGAGCGGTAAAGATGTTCCCTGTTTCTCGTTTTTCGGCCAGTGGCATGTTCCAAAGATCGGCGCCACTGTGTCCTTGTGTTTGCTGTGCGCCCACCTTAGCTAGCAGTTGTTCGTTATAAGTAAAGGTAAGCATACGGCAAACATAAGCCCGTTGCAAAGGGTCTAGCATTTGCAGGGGTAAGGTAACGGCCTCTATTTGCGGTTCAAGATATCGAAGAAAGAATGTGGAATTGAGTTGGTTTTGGTTTAGCGTGTCGGGCGAAAGCTTGTCGATAACACTTTCAAATCCCCTTTGTGCGATACCGAACTCTTGTGCCACAATTTCGTTGCGCAGACGTATGCCCTCGTGAAAAAGGCGTTGCAGATAAGCCACCACCACCAAACCGCCAGGTAAGGGGTATTTGGAATAGAGCAAACGGATGTCTACTTGATGGTTAGACAGGCGGAAGTTGTGGCGCAAAACACCGTAGTAGAGCAGCAATTGCACGTAATGTTCTTCTTTTTGAAAGCTGCCATACTCGTTGGGTTGGTTGCGTTGGATGTTGTAGTTGGCACCCGATTTCTGTTCCACCAGCAGTCTGAAATCGCTCGTCATGAGGTCAACGCGACCCTGCAAACCCAGTTCTTCGCATACGAATGAGGGCTCGAGCAAAGCCTTCGAGCGGTCGAACCCCTCTTGGTTGGCATCAAAAAGGCGGGCAACAATCTCTTCAATGTTCTTAGCTTGGTTAACAGCCACCTCGCGAAAAGGTTCGCGCACGTTGAGGTCGGGACAGGTGCAAAACTCCATTGTGCGTTCTTTAAAGGTGTTGGTAAAGGTTTGTCGCCAGTCGTAATCAGTGTCGTTGTTGATAATGTCGTCGAGAGCAGCACCCGCAAAGCTACCCACCAGTATGGCTTGCGAATTGGCATTGGCCCCCATTCTGTTAACGGTGTAGGCCAAGGGATGGTGTCCGTAATCGGTAAAACAGCGTGCAATGGCACTGATGTCGAGCAGGAAGTCGGGTTCTATTACCACCAATCGTGGCAGGAGGGCATTACCTTGCTTGGTGCAGTCGAGCAAATTGAGTTGCATTCCCACGTGGAGTAGTGGTTTAAGATAGGCCAACTCGTCTGATTTTAAGTCTAGCGTCATAGGCTCTTCATAGCTTTCGTGGTCTATTTTCACCATAATGCAGTTGTCGTCGCATTGGTCTACGATGCAGCGCAGGTAGCGAAAGTCAACGTGTCGATACTCTTTTGGCGGCTTGTTTATGGGGGCAATGCGGCCAACGAGCGAGCTGGGGATGTGTTCGCCATATACGGCCGACACGAAAATGCTAAGTGCCCTGCAATGATAAGGCACATCTTGTGTGGCAATAGGCATGGCCCTGTTGGTTTCGCGTCGCATTTGTTGTATGGCTATAACATCGCGAAGGGCTATTTTATGTTGTTTACAAAGGAAATCAACCTTAGAGAAAAGGTTGCCGAAGGCCTGCAAACTATCTTGCAAAGCCCCATCGCAGGCCAGCGAAAGGGTGTCGTGTAGTTGTTTGTTCACCCCTACGGGCATTTCGTTAGCAGTGGAAAGCACGTGGGCAATACGCCTAAACAGTTCGTTGGCAGTGATGTAGGTGCGTGGGTTGGGCATGGTTGGGGGTGGCATTTAGCCAACGGTTAGGGGGTGAGACATGAATTGGAACACCAAGCAGAGATTGTAAATGTAGAGCAAAAGGGCAAGAGCCACGATGCCAAATCGCAGTACGAGGGCTGGTTTTGCAGGCATTTTTTTAAATAAAAAGGCCATGGCAAGAGGGATAATAAAGAGCCAATGCGTGCCCATGATGTAAGCCTCGTTCAGTCCGAAGCCCATGATAATATGCAAAACAAAGTCAACGCCCAGCCACGCCAAACATATTTGCAATAGCTTTTGGCGAAGGCCGAACACCAAACCCACCACGAAAAGCAGCACTAAGAAAGCTTCCACGGCATAGAACAGCCAATGTTCGTAGTGCACAACAACAGGGCGCGAGATAAATAAATCTTCTAAAAGATGTTCGCGATGCAGCATAATGCTCTCGCCAAACACATTCTCCACCACGCACGAAAGTCGCGGTGTGTCTTTGTCGGTCCATTTAAGTACGGGGTCGTTGCCCATGGGTTTTCCAATAATACGTTCCTTTCTGGCTTCGTGAGCCGTGCTCTTTTTGATGGCATTGGGGTTCATTTTTTGCACTTGTGCCTCTATTCGTGCCGACTCTTGTTCGCGTGGCAGCAGTTGAAGTGTGTATTGTGCATATAAAGCTGCTCCCAAAATTCCCAGCGGAAGCACGCAAGCCAGTAGCAAGCGGCGTGGTTTAAAGAAGGCTTTACCAGTGCAAAAGAGGTCGGCTAGCATGGTTTTAGCACCGTTGCTTATTGTTATTCCAGCCGTAAAGAGCAGTAGTAAGGCCGATTGCCACCAAGCCAAGGCCTCGCCTTTGAGGTGATGGTCGTTGGCGATATAGAGTGTTAGAACGAGTAACAGCAGCGAAAAACAAAAGTGGTCGGGTAGCATGACGGCCAACATTATCGATGCAAACGAGAACAATAGCGCAGTGAGCGCGAGGGCATCTATCAGCTTTAAGCCAATGTGCGAACGCAAGATGCGAAACAAAAGCACTGCACTGAGGGTGGCACTGAGTGTTAGCAACAAGGCCATGATGTAGATGGCGGCGTTGAAATCGAATTGCTTGATGATGGCATCATTGAGCCAATAGAAGGGTGCAAGCAACGGACCGAATAGCGGATGGCGTGAGAGTTCGTAGTATATCTTGCCGTTAGAGAGGTAGATACACGAGTAGGCATCAAACCCCGAGACGTGAAAAATCTCGTGAAACAACACCCAATAACCCCTAAAGCCCACGCGAGTAAAAAGGTCGTGGTACTTATATACGGTGAGTGCATTTTGCAATGCAAATACCAAGAAGGCCACTAAGGCCAGCGGTTTTTCTTCTTTTCTTAGTTTGAACATGTGTTCTAACTATATGTTATATATGTCTTGCGGTTTCGGTTATGATCTGAAAGAGATAAACCTCATGGTAAATCCATGTCTTTTTCTATATTGAAATATAACTTAGAGATGCTTTGTTCTATCTCTCCTGCAGATTTCCCTGAGTAGTTGGCGACGACTTTGCCATTATGAATATATGAGATGTCGTCACAAATTTCAGTTAGTACAGAGATAATATGAGAAGATAGAATCACACATTTCCCTTCTTTTTTCATTCTATTAATCCATTGCTTTAATATAATTGAGCCAGTGAGGTCAAGGCCATTGAATGGCTCGTCCATAATAACGAGGTCGTTATTCTGAAGCATTAAGCCTAAAATCATCAGTCTTTTCTTCATGCCTAGGGAGTAGCTTGTTGCGTATTTCTCTAGCGGTAAAGCGAATTTTTCATTCAGTTTATTGATCTCTTGTTTGTTAATTTGTAAATTCCGAGCCTTCAAGCAGAACGTAATATATTCCATTCCTGTGACAAAAGAGTAGAAGAAAGGTGTGTCGTTTAGATAACCAACCCTTAATGGCTTTGGCTTAATTACTTCGCCGTTATAGCTTTCCTGCCCCATAATACACTTAAACAATGTACTTTTCCCTGCACCATTCTCACCCATAATTCCATATATCTTGCCTGCACTGAAGGTGTAATTGATGTCTTCTAAAACGGAGTTTCTCCAAAAAGACTTTGAAAGATTGCGTACCAGTATCATGAAATATATTTTTTGAGAAACAATAATACTTTATAGGAAAACAATATGGTGAGTAATAATGAGAGCAGTGAGAATATGGGGAGCATGATTGAAACAGTCAATAAACAAAGCAGTATGGAGAATGCAATAAATATGGTTAGGTCGTTATTGCCAAAGATAAACCGAAGAAACTCCAGTTGGATAAAGAACAAGGAAATAACGATGTAAGATAAAATACATAGGTATAATTGTCCCCATGATACGTTTACAAGCCAAAGATACAAGATCATTGGAGCAAGCATTACCCCTGCATTGACAAAAGCATGTTTGCATTTTAACTTCAGGAAGAAGATGGAACTCTTATAATTGAAAATGTATTGTGGATTAACTTGAATACATAAGGACATGCCAATTGTTGCCGTTGTTATTAGGGTTGTAATGAACACGAGGTTAATATTATGGACATAGACTGCAATGCTAGAAATTACAAGTATTATAATATAGAATGGCAGAAGCATACGTCCTAAACGTTGATATTTATAACTTCCTTCTATTAAGAATGGAAAAGTAGGCAAAGGAAATGAGAAAGTTTTCCTAACAAGAAATGGAACAATAGTGCTTAGCAATAAAACAGCTATAATTCCAATCCAAGAACTTTTACTTAGCAGAATGAAAATGAAGGGGACAGAAAGGATAAAATATTCTACATGATAGATGTAGATGTACTTTTTACCGAAAAGTGTATTTAGGAAAATAGTATCAGACCGTGAGAAATGCCACGACAAGACCATCGCGCCAAATAGAAGAACTGTATAATATCTCGGGGCATTTGTTGTTATACCTATAAGTATGAAAATAATGAAAAGTAATATTGTACATGCAAATATCCCTACTTCTTTGCAAAGACGAAGCAAAGATTTTAACCTAAATTGAAGATATAATTTGATCATGATTCTATCTTGGATAGAAAAGACGTCAACTAAAAATCATCACCCGTCGTTAATTGTTTTATTATGTAGTTGATGTTTAGGTTATTTAGCTATTCTAAACAGTCTAAATTCTATAAGCCACCAAAGGATTTTCTTGTAAAAAATGTCAAAGAGAGAGGGCTCTCTTTGACAAATTTTGGGTCGTAACATATGTTAACCATAATTACAACCGACAGTTCCCTTTTGTAGGATAACCTTAATAAGCTTTTTGGCTGTATAAAAGTCCAGCTAATATTAATCCTGCAACCAACCAAGGAAATCCTCCGTTAATACTCTGCATTTCTTCCTTTGATAATTCGCTTACATAAGCATTTTCTAAATTCTTCATTGTTATTGGTTTTTAGTTAAAAATCTGCAGGAGTTTCCTGCAGTGATATCTTACAAAAGATCCATATCATTCTATTGTGCAAATATAATGTTTTTAATTTGGTTTTATTGTTTTTCCAGGATAAAAATAACTTTTTTTATATAATCGATGCGTGTAAGTGTTGGGAGTATTGCTGAAATCGAAGGATTTTGTATGATTTAACATTGCTACTGATCAGATAGCCAACAACATTTTACAGAAATATAAATCGTAGCTATCTATGTCTTTTAGTCAAGAATAACGGACTGATGAACAGTTGTCTCCGCTATTTGAAAGTTTGAGTGTTTATTGCGTTTACAATATATCTAGTTTATAAATCATCCTCAATAATTTTCTATTTTTACCTATGCTTAGACTTGTTCATGCCATAAGTGGGCGAACACTCCGTTTTTAGAAATTAACTCACGATGAGTTCCACATTCTGCGACTGTGCCATTATCAATAACGACTATCATGTCTGCATCCTTGATAGTACTTAGTCGGTGGGCGATCACTATAATGGTTTTTCCTGCATCAGCCAAATCTTTAAGCGTTTGTTTTACAAACTGTTCTGAGATGGAATCTAGTGAGGATGTAGCCTCATCAAAAATCAATATCTCAGGTTCTTTGTACAGAGCTCTAGCAATAGAAATCCGTTGACATTCTCCACCTGAAAGTGTTGTGCCTTGCTCACTGATGAAGGTATTTAATCCATGGGGTAATCCGTTGATAAAATCTTTTAATCCCAGCTGGTCTATGATGTTAAGTACCCTATGCATATCGGGCTGTAGGTCGCCAAGGCAGATGTTGGAAAGAAGTGTGCCCGCAAACATTTCTATTTTCTGAGGAACAGTCCCGACAATACGGCGTAGACTTTCATTTGTCACCATCCCGATGTCAAATTTTCCTATATATATATGTCCTGATTGTATAGGATAAATGTTTTGGAGCAACGAGATGAGTGTTGTCTTTCCTGATCCACTTCCACCAACAATTGCAGTTGTACGGCCTTTTGGTATGGTAAGATTAAGTGAAGTGAAAACTTGTTTCCGTGAGCCATATCGAAAAGAAACGTTCTCGAAAGTGATATCGCCAATTACTCCTGCTTCTAAATTTGCTTTTGAAGTATTATCGAGATCCTCAGTTTCCAACTCCAAAATCTGAAACAAGCGATCCGCAGCAATTAGGGCATCTTGTATAGTTTGGTTTGATGTAATTAATGATCCTATAGGTGAAAGTACATAACCAATTAGGGAATAGAATATCATTAAGCTTCCAGGTGTTAGTGTTTTGTCGATTACAAGATTACTTCCAATCCATAGAATTGCTATTGTAACTGAGGAAGAGACAAGATCAATGCTATTGCTCGCCAGAATACCACCCCGTGCACTGATATATGTATTGCGGATTAGACGTACAAATCGTGATTCTGTTTTGAGATTGGCATGATCTTCAATCCCAAAACGTTTGATTGTAGTAATAGCATTAAGTGACTCTACAAGCTGTGACTCCAAGTCTGCCGTAGTTTCCATTATTTTACGTTGATATCTTTTGTTTAAGTGATTGAAAAATAAAAATATTACTACAAACAAAGGGGCTGAAATGAGGGTTATCAAAGCTAACTTCCAAGAGTATACGAACATCACACCTACTGAGAATAGTAAAATTAGCATGTTTACTACAAGTTCGATTGAAACATTGTTAATAAATGTGCGAATTTTCACAGCGTCATTAACACGTGAGATAATCTCACCTACTCTCATAGTGTCGAAGAACTGTTGAGGTAGGTGTAAAATGTGCTTATAGTAACCGAGAATGAGTGTCGCATCAATTGTTTGACTGGTTTTCAATGCTAAGACGCTTTTTATTGTCGATATAAAAATGCGAATAAGGGTTATTGATATCATAATTACCCCCATTAGATTGAGCAAATTAATATTTTCATCAACTAGCACATAATCGACAATTTTGCCTACATATACTGAGGTGCTCAAGCCCAGTATGCTACAGATGATAGCTCCAAACAAGACCTCTAGCATTAAGGCTTTATGTGGGTATAATAGTTGGAGGAAACGAAGTATTGTGTTGCTTTTCATGTCTCCTCGTATAAAATTTTCTTTGGGTTCCAATAAAATCAATACGCCTGTCCATATACGCTGAAAATCTTCATGCGAAGTATGATGCATGTTTCCATCGGCAGGATCCATATATTCAATACTTTTGTTGGTAACCTTGTATATTACTACAAAATGGTGGAGAATCTCTTTTACAGTAACATGTGCGATGGCTGGTAACGGAATCATCTTTAAGGCCTCAGGAAGTGCACGTACACCCTTAGCACTTAAGCCCAGATTTTCTGCTGCTTCTACTAGACCTAGAACGTTGGTGCCTTTTTTATCGGTAAAAGCATATTGGCGTATGCGAGCAATGGGGATCTTCAAACCATGGTAGGCACATGCAGAAGCTAATGCGGCTGCTCCACAATCTGCATTATCCTGTTGCTTGATTTTGATACTTTTTTTAAACATTGCCATTAATGTGTTGGGATAAATGATATGAAACGATATTTGGTGATTGGTGTTGCGTTGGGTTCATCCAGTCATCTATGCTTTTATAGAGTAATGCAAATAAAGATTGTCGGGTAACTACAAAATGTACAATCCCTGTCATGCCCTTTTTGATAATTCCCCTGCGATTGTTCTTGCCCAGTTCAAAATAATTCCTATTCAGCGTACATTTCACCTTATAATATATACGACCATTATTGTCGTTAATGCAATCGGAGGATATACTTTTCACTGTGCCGTCTAATGTACCCCATTCATTGTAGTTGAATGACTCGATCTGTACTTTAATAGGCATTCCTTCCGTGATGAAAGCGATGTCGCGTGGTGCAACGTATGCTTCAATGTATAATGCCGTATTGGGACTTACCACAGCAACGGTTGTACCTGCTTGTACATTGCTACCTGGGTAGATACCTGTAAATTGTTCCAATGTGCCATTGATGGGGCTCTTCACTATATGTAGTGTTTTTGTATTGTTTATCTCAGTGAGATTAGATACTATTTCATCCTGTTGTGTTCGCAAACGAGTCAACTCAGTTTGCCATATACTAAGCTGGCTAGCTTTCAGTGAATTAAGTTCATTTTGTTTATCCAAAAACTTGTAATAATACAGATTGTACTCATTCTCGCTTATAAGTTTCTTGTCGAAGAGGACATTGTTTCGTTTCCATTCTTCTTCATATTGGCATAATTCTGTTTGCAATCGGTGAATTTCTTGTTGATACTTGGAGTATTCTTGTTGGCGGACTGTTGAGGAAAACATGGTGGGTGGGACGCCCTTAACCAAATGTGTTAAATCGGTAATTTGTGCCCGTAAATCTTCCAAGCGATTTCGCTGGTAGGATATTTTCCCGTCAGAAGTCCCAGTCCTGAATCTAAGAATCTCATCTCCTTGCCTCAATACATCGCCCTCTTTGGCATGGATTGTTTCAACAATCTCCGTCATAGGAGCTGTGATGCGACTTACTTCTCCACTTGGCCTTATTATACCGCGGCTTTGGACGGTGATGTCTACATAAATAAAAGGTAATGAAATGATGGTAGACATAATTGCAACTAGCACTATCATGTAAATAATGCGTTTTCTAGGACGTTGTTGATAGATATAGGTTTCAATGCTATCAACAATCCAGTCAGTGGGTAATAGTTTAGATTCTTGTTTCATGTTTGCTGCTCTAAGAATGATATGAGACCTTCTATGTTGGACAAAAATTTGACTCCACCTTATAATTAAATCTGATATATTTTAAATTCCAATACACAAGAGGAGTTGTACAAAGTGTGATTTGATCTTTTATGCCTTTAGCGCATTTGTGGTGTAGCAACATTTTTTAATATTGTTTCTTGTGTGCATATAAAATTTGTGGCTATATCATTATTTAAAGGGTTTATATTTGCAAAGGTAGCATTTTTCTATAAAGAGAACAACTTAATGCTAGAAAAAATGAATAGCATGGAAATCTTCTCTTATTGACAAATTGTTGTTGTTTACTACAGGTATTGTTTTTAGTATAACCACAATGTCAGTAGATAGAGAAGCGCTTAAATATTTAATAGCAGTAGGTGTCTTATTATCCTTCCGCCTCACCGTTCTTTATCTTTCGCCTCGCCCCTTTTTAGCTTTCGTTGTGCCGTTTTTCGTAATATGGTTTGTTCTGGATCAGTTGGAACAATGTTCCAGATAAGTTGGAATGTTGTTCCAATTGATCTGGAACCCAGTTCCAATTGAACTGGAATCCTATTCCAACTAACATGGAACAAACCGATATGTTAGTTTCTTTATCTTAAAGGCTTATTGAATGGATGCAATGAGGGTTGCGTTTGCATTCAACTATATATGTGCGATGAGGCTTTGGCGTCGTTTTCGCACCATCGGTTTCTAGCTGTTGAGCAGATAATCTACCATTGAAAACAAGTTCCACGCGTATAGCCAAAGGGTGAGCGAGCCAATGGCGATGCGCAGCAAGGTACGCTTTCGGCCTGTGGCCGTTAAGAGCAGGGCAGCCAAACTCAAAGGCAACACGTAGGCCCAATGGGCTGTCATGATGTACACCTCGTTAAGCCCGAAACCCAATCCCACGTGCAAGCCCCAGTCCATTGCGGCAAAGACCAAGGCCATGAGCAACAGTTTGTTGCGCCGTCCCACCCAAAGGCTAGCCACAAAGAGCAACAATAAGAGTGCTTCGGCCACGTAGTTGATGGCCCAACGATAATGAACGATGACTGGGCGTCGACCGAAAATGTCTTCCAAAAGATGGTCGCGATGCAGCTGAATGCTCTCGCCAAAGAGATTTTCTGTGATGGATTGCAGTCGTGAAGTGCTGATATCGGTCCATCGCATAAACTCTCCTTGCATCATGGGTGTACCCATTTTGGCCGATACATTATTCTTGGGGTTATGCTTAGTGGGCGTTTTGGGTGGTGTGGGGGTAGAATTTGTGGAGTTAGACCCTTGTTTTGGTCGTGTTTTTTGGGCCTCTTCCCATGCCAGTTGGCGTTTTCGTGCTTCCTCTTCGGCCTTTTTCTTGTCTTCAGCTTTGCGCTTAGCTCTAGCTTCGTGTCGCTTAACCTCGTCTGGCCAAACAAACTTTTTGTACTCAAATCGAGCGAAAGCCCATATCAAAGCCGAAGGAAGTAGCACGGCAAAGAAGAGGAAACGGGGGCGGAAAAAGTGGCGACCGTTGGTGAATAGGGCTGCCATGAACACCTTTAAACCATTGTTGAGCGATATGCCTGCCGTGAGAACGAAGAGACAAATGGTTTTCCATACAGGCATGGGAGTGTGCTGTTGCTGCTGATAGGCTGCCACTAAGAGGGTGAGAAGCAGCGCAAAAAGCGAGAGTATGAAATGGTCGGGGGCAATGGCCGAGAGCATAATGTAGGCCAAGGAGAAGAAAAACGCACAGAGCAGTCGTGTGTCGAAGAGACTTATCCCCATGGCGTGGCGCAACAGTCGGTGAAGAAACACCACCGAATAAAAGGCCGCGAAGATTTGCATAACTGCCACAACGAAGATGGCGCAGTTGATGCCTGTGAGCCACATCAGGCCTTGGTTAAGCATATACGGCACGTACATAAAGAAGGCCAACAGGGGATGGCGATACACATTATAGCCAGCTTGCCAATCACTAACCACGACATAGGTGAGGGGATCGAAGCCCGAGAGGTGGAAATGGCGTATAATATGATTCCAATAGTGAGTTTGCAGGGGTGTAAAAAGATGATAGTAGCGAGCTATTAGCAATGCATGCAGTGCCACAAAGATGGCTAGCAGAGGCGCACCAACAGCCCATTCTTCGCACCGAACCTTGAAAATAGCAAACAAACGAATACCATCGCGCTTAAGAAAGAAGCGCACCAGCAGGAAATTGATGGGCACACAAACGGCGAACATGGGTAGCGGAGCAAGTGTTTTACTAACACCTAGGTCGACAAAGAGGTTGAGTGTGGCCATCTGCATGAGATAGTTCACCACATGAGCCATGGCAAATCCCACGCCTCTCCCAGTGGTGCCGCCCACTTTAAAGGTGTAGCGCAGACTGGCCCAGAGGTTAAAAGCGAAGCTAAGAAGATAGGCCACGGTCATGGCTAGGTTGTGGTTGGTAAACTGCAACCCCACCCAATACGTGGCATATTGTATGGCGGTGGCCGTGAAACCCACGATGCCGAAGCGCAATAGCTCGCCCATGCCTTGGTGCTTACTTAGTTCTGAAGGGTTTATAATGTTGTTCATCCGCATAAGCTAGCATTTCTTTATCGCCTTGGCTGTCGCCGTAGGCCGTGATATAGTATAGTTCTCGGGGTGTGAAAAGGTGTTCCACGCGCCGCACTTTCTCTGCTCCGTGGCAGTTGGGCGAAGCAAAACGCCCTGTAAGTTTACCCTCTTTTACGGCTATTTGCGTGCCGATAACTTGCACTTGTGGCAGTTTAGAGAAGAACGGCAGCACCCAATTGGTGATGCTGGCACTAACAATCAGAACGTTTTCGCCCCGTTGGAGGCTCGTTTCAATGGCTTTTAAGCCTAGCGGTCGCAAGATGTGTGCGTTGTTTTTTGCAAACGATTGGCAGTGAGCATCGAATGTTTCGAGTGTCATCCCTTTGAAAAAGTGGGCGAATAGCCGCTCTTTGGTTCGGCCATTAGCATATAGGTGCAACTTCATCAGTACAATTAGGGGCAGAAAAAGCCCAAAACCCACGAGCATTCGCCATCTTCCCACGGCGTGAACGATGAAGGCTGGCAGGGTGTCGAGCGTGGTTAGCGTGCCATCGAAGTCGAAAAGAGAAACGCGATAATTCATAAAATATAAACCATTTAAACCCAAACTGTTGGGTCTTTATTGTCTAAAAGCTTTATAATTTTGTCGTTTAGAGCTTCAGAACTCATTAACTTTTCAACCTCAGCGGGCGAATTTGTAGGCGACATCCTGTTGTTTAAAGCTCCAAAACGTATTAACTCATCAACTTATAAACTTACAAATTCAATATATGATCAACAGAAACGCCATTATCCATGCCGCCACAATGGCTTGTGTAAAACGGTCGCGCAGCAGAATTTTTGTTGGATCGCCACTCACTTCGTCTACCACCGTGAGTTGCATGTAGCGCAGCAAACCCACCAAAACAAAGATACTGGTGAGGTAAAGATAGGGTGCATTGAACCTACTAACCACCTCAGGCGACACCGTGTACATGATGTAGCACACCAACGTAACCGTTCCTGTGATGGTGATGGCTTGGTTTACGAAGGTGAGATTATAGCGAATGGTGTTGTGGCGAGGTGCTTCGCCCGTCTCGTTCATGCGCAGCACATCATCGCGTCGCTTGGCAAACGAAAGGAAAAGCGCAAGGAGGAAGGTCATCAACACCAGCCAATTGCTCACCGCTACATCGCAAGCCATGCCACCAGCCAATATGCGAAGCACAAAACCAAAGGCCACTGTGCACACATCTATGATGGCATGGCGCTTCAACCAAATGCAATAACCCACATTAAGTAAGAGGTAAAACAGTACGATACCAGCCGTTTCGCCTGCTCGTTGGGGTAGGAAAAACAGTAGCAAGGCCGATAGAAGCACCAGTATGGCCATCAGCGCATAGCCCGTTGCGATGCTCACCGCACCCGAAGCAATGGGACGACGGCACTTAAGGGGGTGACGACGGTCGGCTTCAACGTCAACAATGTCGTTGAAACAATAGATGGCCGAGGCCGCAAAACTGAACGCAAAGAAGGTGACAACGCTTGCTATGGCATCATCGGCGTTCAGCAATCGTCCTGCAAAGAACATGGGAATGAGCACAAACCCATTCTTAATCCATTGGTGCGGACGAATTAGTGAGAGCGTTTTTTTCATCTTTCAAATCGCTTTGTTAATTTTTCCATCCCCTTGTTTAACAGCCATGCTAGGGGCAAGGTGATGGCGAAGCAGGCCAAAAACGTACCCCAATAACCCCATTGCATACTTTGAACGCGCACCAACACAAAGTGAACGTGCAGCAAATACATCTCCAGACTCACCATGCCCACCAGTCGAAGTGCGCGTTTAATGACTTGAGGCACGGCAGTTAGCCAGTTAGATAAGAGCAGAACCAGGCTGAACGTGGCGGGGATGTAGAGCATTCGCCCAATGAAAAGGGGGAACAGTCCGTGCCTTGTTTGCTCTAAATAGATGTCCACGCCAAGCGAAAGCACCACGGCAGCCACCAAGAGCCAAACACTTTGGGCACTTAGGCTTTGCCCTTGTTTTACCATCGCACCGCAATTAATGCCGATAAAGAAGATGGGCACACGACTCCAGAATATCTCGACGTGGCCAACGGCATTGTGAAGGGGAACTACCCATTGCACGGCCACGCACCAAACAATCATCAAAACGGGCAACCAACGGTAGACAGGATGGCGAGATACCAGTTTTACATAGGCTGGAGCGAAGAGGTAAAGCATCATTGTTGCAGGTATATACCAAAACGTTAGCTCATCGTGTAGCCAGAAATCCCAGTTCACTAACACGTCGCCAGCCAGGTCAATTATTTCTTTTGTCCCTTTAGCTCCTTGTAAAAAGCAGGGCACATAATACAAACTAGCCACCAACAACCATGTGGGATAGATGCGCAAGTAACGGCGAGTGAAGAAGCGTTTGAGCGAGGTGTTGCCTGTGAGAGCATACCAAAGCCCCACGCCACTAAGGAAAAGAAACACGTCTACACCCATGTTTCCCATGCGCCAGAGTCCGTAAAAGGGCGACAAACGGGGCACGCTTACATGAAAAAGCACGATGGCTATCATGGCCAAGCCCATTAGTTCGCTGCGGTGATGGCTGATGTTGGCAAAGCTTATGCCGTTGGTTGTTGGGGTCATTGCGTTGAGATTGTTAACATTTGGGTAAGGGAATGCGCTTAATAAGCTTATCTATAACCCACGCTAAGGCAATGGATGCCACGATGTAGAGCAGCAAACCTTGATAAATTTGGCCATGGCGCGATATGGGGATGATGAGTTTTCGCGTGATGGGGTGGGTAACGAAGAGGGCTGCCGAGATGCTACCCATCCAGCAAAGGGCGCGATAGAGCCAAGCCAAAAACGTGGCGCGAGCCAGTAATTGGGCTGTTAAGAGCACCGAAAGGCATACAACTAGGGGAACAAAGGTCCACCCCACGAAACTCTGACTGAGGTAATAACCCAAAGCCAAACATATTAAAAGGGCGCCCAACTGCTTGACGTGATCGTCGCCCCAGAGCGTAAACTTGTTTTGAAAGCGAGCATAGAGCAGTCCTAAACCAAAGGGGAGCATGCCTCCCATGAAGTTGTAGCGATAGCGATTCATGGTTTCGCTCATGGGGTTTAGTTGCAGTTGAACCAGCACGCACAGCACCATTACTAGCACCGTAACACCCCAATGTCGGCGATGAAGCATTAAGCGATAAAGCAAATAAAACTGCATCATCAGGCCAAAGAACCAAAACGGACCGGGCCAAATCATCTTATCGGGTCGGGGCAGCAGGTTGTTGAACATCAATAGTTGAGCGATAATCTTCAAACTGTCGTAATGCCAGCTAGGAGGTGTTTGTGCATCGATGAAAATAAAGAGCGCAAAGCCCACCGCCATAATTCGAAACAACTTAAGATAATGACCAAAAAGGAATTTCCCAACTGGTGCATAGGTCTCGTGATACTTCTTAAACAAACCGAATCCGCTTAGAAAGAGAAACACGGGTACGCCATAATGCCCGAAAAACGACAGCAGATGTAGTGGTAAATGGACGTCGGCATGCAGCAAAGCGCGGTTCATGCTGGCCACGTTTTCCTGGTTAAAGGTGTATTCGTTCTCTTTAACCATCGGACCAAGCCAATGGCAATAGTTGTGCAAAAATATGCCAATGATGGCCAAACCGCGCATGCAGGCCCCCATGCCAGTGCCTTTTTGCTTGGCATTGGCTTTGTTGGCTTGGTTGTTAGCAGCTATTGTTGCCGTTTGTGTTGAGGCTGTTACAATGCTTTTATTGGTTTGATGTTGCTCGTTTTGTGGCATAATGTGGTGTGCGGATTAAAGTGTGCCAAGCCTTAGCCTTAGTTGGGCAGTGCGTTTTGGGGCGTGGGGCGAGGCAGTTTGTCGTAGTCGGTGGTACCTTTTAGTATTCGTGGTCGGCTTTCGTTGTACTTCGGACTAATTAAGTTGTTTTCTTCTCGATAGTTTTGGGTCTTTATTCCAGCCAGATAGAGCAGCAATTGTGGCAGGGCATCGGTCATAAAACGACGGTTTCGCGCGTCTAATATTTGGCGATAGATGTCGGGATGTTGGGCTATATAGCTTCGCGAGCACCATATCCAGAACGGAATTTCAAATTCGTATTTAGCCAAAGGGTAGTCGATGGCGGCCGAATGGTTGCGGCAAACAATGCCGCGGTTCTCCTCATAACATTCTTCGCCGTGGTCGGGCATGTAGATAACGATGGCATCTTTTTGCTCAAACTGCTTCACAATGAGGTCAACCACCGAGTCGTTGTAAAGCACAGCGTTGTCGTAATGGGCCAAGACGCTGCGCTGAGCAGGCGACAAGTCGGGTCGAAGTGTTTTATAGTCGTCGCCCTTCCAACGTCGTCGGTTGTTGGGCGTGCGATATTTGTAGCCTACATGCTGCCCAATGAGGTGGAAAATGGTAAGGTTGTATTTTCCCTCTTGCGCTTTAAGGTGCGAGTATTCGGCCACGAGGTGTTCGTCGAAGGTGTACAAACTATCGTTTCGCGTGTCGAACATGGCCTTGTTCAGGGTGGGGTTGTTGAGGAAAAAGCCCCCACTAAAGTCGTAAACGTTTTCATTTGCTTGCGACAAGAACTGGTTGGTGATGAACGTAACGTGGTAGCCCGCCTTTCGAAACATTTCGGGAAATAGTGGATAGTCGCACCATTCGCCAGGGTCTCCCACATTGTAGAGCGAGAATACATGCTTAAATACATAGCTGGTGAGGTTCCAAGGCGACACCACATTGCTGAATTTCACCAATTGTCCGCTTCGTTCGCGTTGTATCTGTCGTGGCGTTGTGGGTTGCACATAGCCGTATTGTTGCGAATGATGTTTGCCATAACTCTCGCCAATTATGAGCACAATGTGCGGACTGGTGTACGCGCAGCTGTCTACTTTTGCCCTCTTGGAAGCCGCAATGAGTTTGTCTAGCTGTTGCGAAGCTAGCGAGTTGGCATATAGCGAGAACATAAAATGGTGCACGGGATGGTAACATTCACCATGGATTGGCTCGGTAAGCATGTGTTCCACTTCGCCAACGCTCTTGCCATGCATCAGTTTCCAGAGGGCCACTTTGTTGCTGGCAGTGACGCCAATGCTCCAAATAAGTATGACAGTAAAACCAAAAGGGGCATAGGTTTTAAGCTTGCCACTATAGGGAATGTTGATTTTGGGAAACTTACCTAAAAGCTTTTGGTAGGTCTCTTTCAACTTCTTGGGTGCAAATCGGCGTAGTGTATAAGCTAAATGTAGAAGGGCAATAAGCACAATCCACCCAAATTTGGTAAACAATACGTTGAAGGAAAGGTAGCTAGAAACAAACTCAGAAGCCTCGCGGCCATTGGTTTCGCCCAACAAAAGCATCATGGTGGGGGTGACAATAGAGTCTAACTGTACCCTACAAAACACGTCGATGGCCGTGGTGAGGTATAAAATAAGGTAGAGTGCACCGCGAACCCAAGAGCGAATGCGTTGTGGTAGTACACTTAAAAGTAGGCAAAGGGCGTAAAGATCTACAAGTAATTCGGTGTAAAGATGCCTGTAAATCTTTTCGCTTGAGCTGTGGGGGAGGCATAGCCACGCACAAACCACGCCCAAAATATACATCGATACAAAGAACGGTGCATTGATTTTTAGAGGCTTAACCACATAGCCAAAGAGTTTTTTTATCAGTACAGTCAAGGTCATTTCTTTCTATTACTTCTTTTTTTATTGGTGTTTGTTGCCCTCGAGATGCCCATTGCTGTGCATAAGTGCTTGTTGCAAACGTGCTTATCATTGTTTAGTGCATAGCTTAATGTGTGCAATGTGCTGGGCAATGTTTTGCAAATTTACACTTTTTATCATGGATAACCATCAATGTGAGGATATAATTTGTGTACAGATTGGTGCACAAAGGGTGTAGGCAACGTGGCGTTTGGCGGGTTGGCATGGGTTTTGGGAGCGTTGAAGTTATGAACTAGACGGAGGGAAGGGTAGAGACTCACCAGTTTACTTACAATGAGGGGAGGTTAATTTGCGCAATGCTAGTTAATTAATAGTTAAAAATGTTTGCGCAATGTAAATATTATCGTAACTTTGCACCAAGATAGTAGATAATATGTACCCAAGGAGTGTTCCATACATTACCTTCAATGGCTTTTCGTGTTGAGCATGCAATAGTTTTTGGTAAGGATTTTAATAAGTAATGTATTGCATCACCTATTTAATACAGCCCCTTAGCCTGAAACGAAAGCAAGATAGTGCAGAGCAATAGATAAAGTAATTGTGCATAAGCGCGTAAAAGATGGAACATACTTTAAATTTTGATACAAATGAAAGCGAAATCAACTCTTAAGAAAAGTGTAAAACTTGTGGCCGCAATGATGTTGACAATTGCGCCAAACTGTGTCTTTGCGCAGTTTAACCGTACTACCTACTTTATGGATGACGTTAATTTCAAACAACGTCTTAATCCAGCCATGGCGCCTCAACGCGGATTTATTAACCTTCCGTTTGTGGGAGCATTTAATGCTAGCGTTAGTTCTAACTCCATTTCGGCTGAGTATATTGACAACCTTCTTTCAAATGCCAACAGCGCAGATTACTTTACCACTGATAAATTTGTTAGTCAGCTTAAAGAAAACAACCGCTTGAGCATTGCCCTCTCTAACGATTTGGCTTCGGCTGGATGGTATAGCGGAAAGGGTTTTTGGAACGTTAACCTCACTATTAGGGCTGATATTGATGCCAACATGAATCGTGATGCGTTCGAATTTTTGCGCGCTGGCCGTGGCATGAGCACTCAATCGTGGGCCAATGCCAACCTCTTTACTCACGGCGGAAAAGCTAAAGCCAATATGTATTTGGAAACAGGACTGGGTTATGCTCGCCCCGTGACCGAACGTTTGGTGCTGGGTGTTAAGGTGAAAATGCTTTTTGGTATTGCCGATCTTACTGCTAAGGTGCAAGATGTGACGGTGAAAACCAACTTGCAAAACATAAATCCGCATCAAGACTGGTCGGCTATTACCGAAGAAGAATTGCAAAGGGTTAGAGGTAAAGCCTTGATTAAGGCCCATGCAGAGGTAGATGGCTCGCTCACAGGCTTGACCTTTATTAAAGACGATAAACAATATATTAAAGACTGGCAGCAATATGGCTCCACCTCCTTTGCTGGTTATGGTGCTGCTGTTGACCTCGGAGCTGCCTATAAGCTGGGTCGCGACTTCACGTTGTCGGCTGCTGTGCTAGATTTGGGTTTCATTAAATGGGGAAAAGACAACTCTATTAAGGGCGTGTCAGAGTTCCAACGTGAGTACGATTTCGACGGAGTGCATGCTGGAGAACATCGTGATGAGTTTAAGAAAACCATCGAAAGCGGTTCGATTCTTAATCAAGACTTGTGGAATATGAAAGAAGAAGAAAGTAAATCGCGCACCACCAAGCTTCGTTCTACACTGGTGTTGGGAGCACAATATAAGTTGCTGAACGATAAACTTACGGTTGGAGCACTTTCAACCACACGCTTGGGTGAGATAAACACTCAGCAGGAACTTACCTTTGCTGGTAGCTTTAGCTTTACAAAGCAAGTGGCTTTGGCTGTTAGCTATTCGGTAATACAAAGTCAAGGCAAAGGCTTAGGACTTGGTTTGAAGCTAGGCCCGCTCACTGTTGCCACCGATTATATGTACTTTGGCAAAGATTCGCGCACGGCTAGTGCTCTGCTTGGTATCACCATTCCTTTGGGACGTCGCCACCGCGACATGTTCTAAGCGCACATAAAAAAATAACATCACCCCCTGTTTGCATGTAGATGTAGACAGGGGGTGATGTGTTTTTTAACCCCTGGAGGTATCTCGTTTAGTATGGCTTTTGTTTACTTCTAGTTGGTTTGCCTGTCTTATGATTTTGATGCAGCTCGCTACGCCTTCAAAAATCAGTGAGGCAATAAGCTCAATACTCAAATCCACACTGCACAAACTCAGATTCTCGTTTGGGCTTAAACATTTGTTATAAGCTATTACGCCGAATAATAATTGTGGTGGTGTAAAATATTTGTACCGTTTTTTAACATTGTGAGTGCCATCGCTGCAAAAAAATGAAGCATTGGCTGGATTTTCTGGAGTATTTTAATAGTTTCTAACTATCTGATTGATTGTTAGTTATGATGTTCTGATTGAAAATATATGCTTTTTAGCATGTTTTAGGGCGTAAAATACCAAAAAACCACCACCAGAAACCATCAAGCTGAGTTTACTTTAAAATGATGGAAAATACCTATAAATAGGGTCAAAAACTCCGTTTTTATGGGGTTTGCATGCGTTTTGCACCACTTAACCTTGCGTTTTGCAGCAGTTAGCGTTGCGTTTTGCAGCAGTTAGCGTTGCGTTTTGCAGCAGATCGCAGTGCGTTTTGCAGCAAAAAGCAAAGTGTTTTGCAGCAAAATGAGATTGGATAACGAAGCGTCGGGTTAGATTTTTATGGGGTTTTGGAAGTAGATTTTTGAAAATTCTTCTTCAAATAGAAATGCAAAACCATAGTAAAAAGCCGAAAGAGGAGTAAAAAAGCACTCAACCTTTGCCGTGTTTTCATCGTTTTAGTGCTTTTTATTGCGTTTTTAGGGGGTGATTTTTTCTAGAATGGCTCGGCTAAAAAGTGTTATATGTAAAATTTATTTACCGAATTAACAATTTGCCGATGCACATTTGGTTACGATAAGAATAACCTACGCGAAATAATGTGCCACACCATCGCCCCTAAAATGCAAAACGGAGACATCACGCGCAAAGCATGATGTCCCCGTTAGTATTTAAAGTAAGGGCTGCAAATGCCGCTATAGAGGGGCAACACCTGCATTTGGAGTATTAAGATGCAGCCGCCTCTTTAACGCAAAGTTCCTCTTTATCGGGGCACTTGTCTATAACGATGGTGTCGCCCAGCGACAATTCGTCAGACAGAATGCGCTCGGCAATCAAGTCTTCGATGTATGTTTGGATGGCTCGCTTTAATGGGCGCGCGCCAAACTGTACGTCGTAGCCCTTTGAAGCAACAAAGTTCTTGGCCTCAGGCGTTATTTCGAGGTGATAACCCAGGTCGTCAACACGCTTGAAAAGGCCACGCAATTCGATATCGATAATGCGGTTGATGGCCTCAAGATCTAGTTGGTCGAAGGTGATAATCTCGTCGAGACGGTTCAAAAACTCGGGTGCAAACTGTTTGCTGAGGTTCTTTTGAATGATGCTGCGTGCATATTCCTTATCCTTCTCGTTCATGTTAGCGCCCAAAGCGCCACCCGTGTTAAAGCCCACGCCACGTCCGAACTCTTTTAGTTGTCGCGTTCCAGCGTTCGAAGTCATGATGATAACCGTGTTACGGAAGTCAACCAATCGGCCATTGCCATCGGTAAGCCTACCCTCATCGAGCACTTGCAGCAGCAAGTTAAACACGTTGCCATGCGCTTTCTCTATTTCGTCGAGCAGCACGATGGAGTAAGGTTTGCGCCTAACTCGTTCTGTTAGCTGTCCGCCCTCTTCGTAACCCACGTATCCTGGAGGCGCTCCCACGAGTCGCGAAACATTAAAGCTCTCGGTGTATTCGCTCATGTCTACACGGATTAGGGCGTCATCGCTACCAAACATAAATTGTGCTAGCTTCTTAGCCAGATAGGTTTTGCCCACGCCAGTTGGACCAAGGAACATGAAAACCCCGATAGGGTGGTTAGGCTCTTTCAGTCCAACGCGGTTGCGCAGAATAGCTTTCGTCATCTTTTCGATTGCTGTATCTTGCGCCACAACGGCCTGTTTCAGCTCGTTGGCCATCCCTTTAAGTCTTATACCTTCGGTCTCGGCCATGCGTTGCACCGGCACACCAGTCATGATAGACACCACTTCGGCCACCTCTTTTTCAGTAACAGGCTGTCTGTTATCGTTGTCGCCATAGGCCCAATTATGGTTTAGCGTTTCCAATTCTTGTTCCAATCGCACTTGCATGTCACGGTAGTTGGCGGCCAATTCATAGTTTTGGTTCACCACGGCGTTTTGCTTTTTGCGTTTTGCCTCATCCAGTTCTTTCTCTTTTTCGATAATGGCTGGAGGCACTTCCACATGTTGCAGGTGTACTTTTGCGCCCACTTCGTCGAGCGCATCAATTGCTTTATCCGGGAAAGCCCTATCGGTGACATAGCGTTCTGTCAGTCTGACACAAGCCCGCAAGGCATCTTCAGAGTAAGAAACGTGGTGATGTCGTTCGTATCGGTCTTTGATATTCTCCAGAATTTGCAGCGTCTCGTCGGGCGTTGTAGGTTCAAGTATCACCTTTTGGAATCGTCTTTCCAGTGCGCCATCTTTCTCAATGCTGTTGCGATACTCGTCGAGCGTGGTGGCACCAACGCATTGTATCGTGCCCCTAGCCAATGCAGGCTTCATAATATTGGCCGCATCCATGCTACCCGGTGTGCTACCAGCGCCAATGATGGTGTGTATCTCGTCGATAAAGACGATGATGTCGGGATTATTTTCAATCTCTTTAAGCAGTCCGCGAATACGTTCTTCAAACTGTCCGCGGTATTTAGTGCCAGCCACCATGCCCGTCATATCCAAACTAACAATGCGTTTATTGAAGAGCACAGGCGAGGTTTTGCGTTTGGCAATGAGTTGAGCCAGCCCTTCAACGATAGCACTTTTGCCCACGCCAGGTTCGCCAATGATGATGGGATTGTTCTTTTTTCTTCGACTAAGAATTTCTGTTACGCGCAAAATCTCCCGTTCTCTACCCACCACGGGGTCGAGTCTGTCCTCCATGGCCGCCAGTGTAAGGTCGGTCGAAAAGCTATCGAGGATGGGTGTTTTGCCGTTTCCTTTAGCCGTTTGAGTGGCTTGAGTGCGTTCGTTTCTTTGTTGTGCGTTGTTAGTGTGCAGGGTTTCTTCGTCCTCGTCTTCCGATAGTCCGAGGCTATCTTGCGTTGGCATGGCTCTTTTTTGAAAGAAAGCCAAAGTATCTTCGTAATTGATGTTGTTATTTTCGAGCACTTTTTTTGCTGCATTGTCCACGCGGTCGTGCAGCATAGCCAACAAAAGATGTTGCACATCCACAGTTTGTGTGTTTTGTATGCGTGCCTCTAGCACAGCCAGTCTCATGATGTTACTGGCCATTTCGTTGAGTTCTATTTCTTCACCCATTGGCATTGCGTGCATAGGATGGGTCTTAGCCACTTCTTCCAGTTGGTTACGCAGCTCGTCTATGTTGGTTTCATAACGTGCAAAGACGTCGTTTACAGGTCCGCCGCTCCCTCTTAGGATGCCTAGCAGCAGATGTTCGGGCCCCACAATGTTGCTCTCCAGTCTCAAAGCCTCTTGTCGGCTAAGCGCCAGAACCTCTAAAACCCTAGGTGAAAATTGGCTTGTCATATATAATATTCCTCCTGTATTTTTCGTTAAATTGTTATCTTTCGCCATGATGGCGTAGGCTTTCCCCTTTTGGGGAGTATGTAAATAGAGATTTGCAAACACCGTGCCAAAGTGTGTCTCTACGGTGAATAGGCGGTTTGCAAATGGCAAAGCCCGTTGTATATGCAGTGTTTTATCGGGCCAGGTAGTGCAGAATTCGAAGCCCTTGCATAAGCTAACCTTGTGTCTTTGCGGTGTTTCTTTGCCGAAATCCAACAGTTGCTTCTCCCACCCAATAACAATCGTATGCACTTCGTGCGAAATGAGTGAAAAAACAGCATTAAAACAAAGGAATTAAGAATAAAAAAATACAAAGTAATTCAAACTTGCGCACGTCAAGTTTTATTATTATATTTGCAAGCAAATAAATGAAACAACCAATACAAATGAAAGCAATCAACACAGAAAAAGCACCGAAGGCCATCGGTCCTTACAGTCAAGCCATTGAGGCAAACGGTTTTGTATTCGCTTCGGGACAACTTCCAGTAGACGTAACGACGGGCGAATTTGTTCCAGGAGGCGTGAAAGAGCAAACTCGTCAATCGCTCACCAATGCGCGTAACGTGCTGCAAGCGGCCGGTGCAGACCTGAGTAATGTGGTTAAAACCACTGTTTTCCTTTCGGATATGGCCAACTTCGCCGAGATGAACGAAGTGTATGCCGAGTTTTTCTCGCAACCATTCCCCGCACGTTCGGCTGTTGCCGTGAAGGCTTTGCCTAAAGGAGCGCTGGTAGAAGTGGAGTGCATCGCTGCCAAATAAAGGCATGCGGTGTAAGCACGCAAACTAAATCTTTCACAATTTACCGCAAAATGATAGCTGTAAACAAAAAAGCCCTATATCGGGAACTTACCGATTATGTAATGATTGGTATCGGAATGGCTTTCTATAGCTTGGGTTGGGTGGCCTTTTATTTGCCCAACCACATCACCACTGGTGGTGTAGCTGGTTTGTCATCCATTATTTTCTGGGGAACACACACGCCCGTACAAATTACATACTTCAGCCTCAACCTGATACTTCTTGCTATTGCGCTGAAGGTTTTGGGCTTCAAGTTCTGCTTGAAAACCATCTATGGCGTGCTGATGATGACCATGTGTGTCTCGTTGTTCCGACAATTGTTCCCCAATCCCACCATATTAAGAGATGAACCTTTTATGGCTTGCATCATTGGTTCGTGCTTCTGTGGAATTGGTTTGGGCTTTGGACTCTCTTATCATGGTAGTTCGGGAGGCTCTGATATCGTGGCTGCCATCATCAATAAGTATCGTGACATCTCTCTAGGTCGCGTTATCCTGTTGGTAGACATGATTATCGTAACCCTTAGCTACTTGGTTTTGAAGAGCTGGGAGCAGGTTATTTATGGCTATGTAGGGCTCATCGTGGTGTCGTTTGTGCTCGACCAAGTGGTTAATATGGGCAAACGCTCGGTGCAGTTTCTCATCATTTCCGAACGTTACGACGAGATTTGTCAGCGCATCACCAGTACGCCACCCTTCCGCGGATGCACAATGATAGACGCTAAAGGCTATTATTCGGGTAACAATCTCAAGTTGGTGATATTGGTAGCCAAACAACGAGAGGCTTCGCAAGTGTACAGCTTAATTGACGAAATAGACCCCAACGCCTTTGTAACACAAACGGCTGTGAGTGGTGTTTATGGCAACGGATTTGACAAGTTCAAGGTGAAACGTAATAAAAAACGTGCCGAAGAACTGGCAAAGGCTGTTAGTGCTGCCAACGCCAACGCTCAAAATGCTAGCGCTAACGAATAAAACGCCATCAACCTAGCAACGCAAAGCTAGGCTTCAACACTAGAAGGCTTCGGCCTAACATCATTTTGAGGGAGTTCTTACACACTTTGATCCACTCCTTATTATATATAGTGGTGATCGATGTGGGTGGGAAATCCCTCAAACAATTATTGCATAAGCCAATTAAAAACCGCTTGGCCACACACCCCATAATGGGAAATGGCCAAGCGGTTTGTTTTTCTTTGTATGCCTTTTCACTTCAGCAAAGCCCAGAGGGCGGCTGTAAGGGCGTTTATTTTTTACTCAGACGTTCGTCGTGTTTCAGCAGATATTCGGCAATTTGCACCGCATTGAGTGCAGCACCCTTGCGAATTTGGTCGCCACTAAGCCACAAGGTCAGTCCGTTTTCATCGGTCAAATCTTTTCTAATACGGCCAACAAAAATATCGTCTTTACCACCAGTATCTAGTGGCATGGGGTAAATGCCCTGCGAGGGGTCGTCTTTCAATGTGCAGCCAGGGGCTACAGCAATGGCCTTTCTAGCCTCTTCCACCGTTATTGGGTGTTCTGTTTCAATCCAAACACTTTCCGAGTGCGACCTTAGTGAGCTAACTCGCACGCATGTTGCCGAGCATTTGGCATCGGTGTGCATAATCTTCTGCGTCTCATGAAACATCTTCATCTCTTCCTTAGTGTAGCCGTTATCGGTGAAAACATCCACTTGAGGAATAACGTTATACGCCAATTGGTGCGGGAATCTGCTCACCGTGGGTTTTTCGCCGTTGAGCAATTGGCCGTATTGTGTTTGCAGTTCGGCCATGGCAGCCGCTCCGGCGCCACTTGCGCTTTGATAACTCGACACGCGAATGCGCTTTATGTGCGACAGCTGTTCTAGTGGTTGCAACACCACCACCATCATAATCGTGGTGCAGTTGGGGTTAGCCACGATACCACGAGGGCGATTAAGCGCATCGGCTGCATTGCATTCGGGTACCACCAATGGCACTTCGGCATCCATACGGAATGCACTTGAATTGTCAATCATCACCGCGCCATGCTTGGTTATGGTCTCTGCAAACTCCTTCGATGTACCTCCACCGGCCGAAACGAAGGCGATATCCACATCCTGGAAGTCGTCGTTATGCTGCAAAAGCTTCACAACATGTTCCTTTCCATTAAACATGTAGGTTTGGCCAGCACTACGTTCCGACCCAAAAAGCACTAGTTCATCAATGGGAAATGCACGCTCCGATAAGATGCGTAAGAACTCTTGGCCCACCGCGCCACTAACGCCTACAATTGCTACTTTCATTTACTTCTTCTTTAATAATAATGATATATTGCATTGCAAATGTACAACTTTCCACGTTTATACACGTCTTTTTGATATATTTTTTGCAACTTTGCAGTGATAAAGACAATTAATGCCTCTGCCAACGCATTGCGCAGGCTGTCTAAAATCGGCCTAGATGATATGCTATAACTAGTATTTCGAGCTAAAAATGCCAATTAATCACCTCTAAACCGCCACAAGCAAACCAACAATGTTCTCTGCATTCCCCATTACCGACCCCACGTTGATTTTCTTCATCGTGATGCTCATCATCCTCTTTGCCCCTATTGTGATGGGCAAACTGCGTATCCCCCACATCATTGGTATGGTGTTGGCGGGCGTGGCCGTGGGCGAATACGGTTTTAACATCCTCGAACGCGACGACTCGTTCGAACTCTTCGGGCGTGTTGGACTTTATTACATCATGTTCCTCGCTGCTCTAGAGATGGACAGCGGTGCACTTAAACGCAACAAATATCGTTTTATGATATTTGGTCTCACCACCTTTGCCGTGCCTTTTGTGCTGATTTATCTGCTGGGTACAACGTTTCTCAACTATACCACGGCCGCTTCGCTTCTCTTAGCCACGCTCATGGCCTCTAACACGCTCATCGCTTACCCCATTGTTGGTCGCTACGGCTTGCAACGCAACCCCGCTGTGTCGCTCAGCGTGGGGTCTACAATGATTGCCTTGTTTCTCTCTTTGGTGGTGTTGGCCATGATTGTGGCTGCTCATAACGAAGACGGAGGCTCGTTGTTCTGGCTTTGGTTTGTGCTTAAGGTGGTTGGTTTTTGCGGGGGGATGGCTTTTTTTGTGCCACGACTCACACGCTGGTTCTTACGCCGATATAGCGATGCCGTGATGCAGTTCATCTTTGTGATGGCGATATTGTTTCTTAGCGCGTCGGTTTCGTCAAGCATCGGACTCGAAGGCATCTTTGGAGCCTTCCTTGCTGGTCTTATTCTCAACCGCTATGTGCCCCGTCTCTCGCCCCTGATGAATCGCATCGAGTTTATCGGCAACGCCATCTTCATCCCTTATTTCCTTATTGGTGTGGGCATGCTCATCAATCTTCGTTTACTGTTTCAAGGGAAAGGTATTGTTTGGGTGGTGCTGGGCATAACGCTTGTGGGCACTTTGGGTAAGGCCATTGCGGCCTATCTGGCAAGCTGGCGCTTTAAAATGCCCGCCCCATCAGGGCAAATGATGTTTGGGCTTACCTCTGCTCACGCTGCCGGGGCTATCGCTATCGTGATGGTTGGTATGCAGTTGCAGGTGGCGCCAGGGCGTTATCTCATCACCGACGATATTCTCAATGCTGTGGTTATCATGATTTTGATAACTTGTATCATCTCGTCGGTGATTACAGAAGGGGCTGCTAAAACCTTTATTCTTAGCGAAAAGAATATCCCAGGGAGCGAAATGTTGGATAAAGACGATGAAAGTATCCTGGTGCCTGTGAAATATCCCGAGTATGCCAATAGCCTCGTGGCACTGGCTATCATGATGCGTAACCCAAAACTTAACCGCGGTATCATTGCGCTTAACTTGGTGTACGACGACGAAAACATGCGCGCAAACCAAGAAAAGGGACAACGACTGCTCGACCAGGTGTCTAAATATGCTGCTGCCACCGATGTGCTTACGCAAACGCAGGTGCGAATTGCAGCCAATATCGCTAATGGCATTAAGCACGCCTTTAACGAGTTTCATGCTTCGGAAATTCTTATCGGATTGCATACGCATAAAGATGTGTCGCCGAAGTTTTGGGGACAGTTTCACCAAAGCTTGTTCAACGGATTGAATAGGCAGATTATCATGGCCCGATTAAATCAACCGCTCAACACCATTCGCCGCATTCAAGTGGCTATACCCTCGAGAGCGCAATACGAACCGGGTTTCTATCGCTGGCTAGAACGTTTGGCTCGCGTGGCGCTTAACTTGGAATGTCGCATCGTGTTCCATGGCAGACAAGACACCTTGGCACTCGTTAATGAGTTTGTGCGTAACCGACACGCGGGCATGAGGGCCGAATATGCGCTGATGAACCACTGGAACGAATTGCCATCGCTGGCTTCTACCATCGCCCCCGACCATCTTTTTGTGGTGATTACTGCCCGTAAGGGTACGGTGAGCTATAAAACTGCGCTCGACCAACTGCCTGACGAGATTACTAAATTCTTCTCGGGGACCAACCTCATGATTGTTTTCCCCGACCAATATGGCGATGGTAGCGAAGAACTTACTTTTGCCGAACCGCAACATACCGAAGGAACGAGTGCTTACGAGGATGTTGGTAAGTGGATGAAGAAGTTGAAGAAGTAGTCTGAGTTGTAAAGTAGAAGTAGTAAGGAGAAAGGAGTAAGTAGTAAGTGAGGAGGAGAAAGGAGTAAGTAGTAAGGGAACAAGGAGTAAGAAGTAAGTGAGGAGGAGAAAGAAGTAAGTACTAAGCAATGAGGAGGAAGTGGTAAAGCAATATGGAGTTATTTGAGGAATTTAGCCAATATCTTTATGGGATTAGTTGGCGCGGTTACAAGTTAACGAATTAACAAGAGTATTTGCCACTCTGCCTCATAAGCATTTGCACTTACTACTTTACTACCTTACGACTTCACGACTAAAAAATATAATTCATTATGATAACAATAAAATCTATAACCAAGAGCTTCGGCTCGTTGCAGGTGCTGAAAGGCATCGACCTGCACATCAATAAAGGCGAAGTGGTGAGCATTGTTGGCCCAAGTGGCGCCGGAAAAACCACGTTGCTGCAAATTATTGGTACGCTAGACCGTCCCGACGGCGGCGAAGTGGTGGTGGATGGCATTGAGGTTGGCTCGCTCTCTAGCAAGAAATTGAGCGATTTTCGTAACCAACACTTGGGCTTTATCTTCCAGTTTCACCAACTGTTGCCCGAATTTACTGCTTTAGAAAACGTGATGATTCCTGCTTATATCGCTGGCAAAAAGAAAAGCGAAGCCATGCAAAGAGCTAACGAATTGCTCGATTTTCTGGGCTTAACCGATCGCGCTAACCATAAGCCTGCTGAACTCTCGGGGGGCGAAAAACAACGAGTGGCCGTGGCTCGTGCTTTGATGAACGAGCCGGCTGTGGTGCTGGCCGACGAACCTTCGGGCAGTCTTGACTCTAAAAACAAAGCCGAACTTCACCAGTTGTTCTTCGACCTGCGCGATAAGTTTGGACAAACTTTTGTGATTGTTACCCACGATGAGGAACTGGCTAAGCTCACCGATCGCACCATTCACCTGCGCGATGGTTTGGTGGAACACGATTCGGCTGCCGATAATCCAACGCAAACAGAACTACCTAGTCAAGATGTGGCCGAATAAATGTGGCACCGTGCTAGAACTGGGGCTTTGTATAAGCGTCTAGATGGCTATTGTTTTATAACATCCTAAAATAGGGTGGGGCAAAGATGTGATGTGTCTTGCCTCACTTTTTTGTTAAATGCGGTTAGAAAAGTTTACAAAAGACGTTTTATTTTTCGCTCCTTCTAGAAAAAACTAAGGCCTATAAACATGTTTTTAGCCACTATTTTAGGGTTATCGGCTTTAGTTTTTACACGCTTTTTGAGGCCCATATCTGCATTTTGCACCATTTAGCCTTTCTATTTAGTGCACCACCTGCAGTTTCTCATCCCCTCATTATCTGCTTTTTCTAGTCAAAAACCTACTTTTTAAAGCTATTTTTGCCCCTTCTAGTACTGTGTTTCATGGTTCTAAAAGGTTTTGTTTATACAATTGCTGTGGATGTTTATGCCTTTCGCCATGCATTTAGCAGCATTTAGCACAGCGTTTAGCACCATTTTACCTTGCGTTTAGCACCACTTTACCTTGCGTTTAGCACCAAAATGGCGCGCGTTTTGGTGCTAAACGCACGCTATTTTATAACAAAACGCCTCTAAAATAGTACAAATGACGGTTTTTTGAAATAAAAATTCATTTCGAAGCGTTCACAAGCCAACCCCATTATGCAGCCAAACAAACCCTCCCAAGAATTGAAAAATTGGAACAGCATGGGCAGTTGGTGAATTTCGAAGGCTCTTTTTGTGTTAAATTTCGAGCATAAAACTTTACATTTTCTAGCGCTAGGAGATGTAATACGTAATTTACAACCACATGAGTACCACGAGATGGCATACCGCCAAGCAAAATTTAGCCCTGAGGCATTGGGCTAATTGCAAAATAAAACATAGCAGAACGTTGATGTAGGGGAACAAAAAAAGCGCAACGATTAGTCAACAAAAGAGCCGCAAGGGCTAGTTGACTAAGCGAAGCGCCTTAGTTGATTGTATAACTAGGGAAAAGCAGAGAAGGTTTTGCGCAAGAGGACTCAAAACCAGTCTGCCATTAAAGAGCCTTATAGGTAGCCAATGGCCCTTAACACGTCGTTAAGGTTGGCCAAAACCATCAGGCCAATGAGCAAGGCAAGACCGATATATTCGGCACGTACCATGAACTTTTCGCTGGGTGTGCGCCTTGTAATCATCTCGTAGAGCAAGAAAAGCACATGTCCACCATCGAGAACAGGGATGGGGAGGATGTTCATAAAGGCGAGCACGATGCTTAGGAAAGCCGTCATTAGCCAGAACATATGCCAATCCCATGTGGCGGGGAAGAGGCTACCAATAGCACCAAAGCCTCCTAACGACTTAGCGCCATCGGCCGAGAACAAGTATTTCATATCACCAACATAGCCCTTGAGCACCTTCATGCCATAGGCAGCGCCAGCGGGGAAGCTTTCGAAGAAACCATATTCCACATGCGTTTGCTTATAGTTAGGCATCGGATTGTTGAAAGCCATACCCATAGTAAGGTCGGCAGCTAGCTGCACTTGCGCAGTGTTGACTACAGAGTCGCCTTGATGAACAAAGCTAATTGAGGTGTTAAGCACCTTAGCGCTGTCGGCCTTAGTGGTAGCAGCAGCGAGGATGTCGCCCATTCTAGCCTTCTCGTAGTTGAAATCGTTTTGCGAAGCGATGGGTTTTCCAGCAAAGGCCACAATCTTATCGCCAGCTTGCAGCCCCGCTTTAGCCGCAGGAGTGTTGGGCATAACACTGTCGATAACATTGGGAATCAATATCATAGCAAAGGGAGGCGACGACTTAAACATGCTCAAGAGGTCGAGATTTCCAGGCAATGCTAGACTCATTTTTTTGCCTTGGCGCATCAAGTCAACACGTTGAGCCGTGGCAAGGTCGCGGAACATGTCGGCATCAAAGGTTTTAAATTCGCCCTTTTCGGTACCCAATAGTATGTCGCCATCTTCAAAGCCCAGCGCTTTAGCCTCGGTGTTAAACTTCATTCCGCCCGTCATGTCTTTCACTTTCACGTAAGTGTCTCCCCAATGGAAAAGCACCATCGAATAGATAAACAAGGCCAGGAAGAAGTTAACAAGCACACCGCCCAGCATGATGAGCAGTCTTTGCCAGGCCGGTTTGGCTCTAAACTCCCATGGCTGCACAGGTTGTGCCATCTGTTCGGTATCGAACGACTCGTCAATCATGCCCGAAATTTTGCAATATCCGCCAAAAGGAAGCCATCCCATGCCATAGGCAGTGCCACTTTTCTTAGACTTAAATTCGAAGAGATGGAACCAAGGGTCGAAGAAAAGATAAAACTTTTCAACCCTTACGCCAAAAAGTCGTGCGAAGAAGAAGTGTCCACCTTCGTGCAAAAGAACCAAAATAGATATGGCCAGCATGAACTGCAACAGCTTGATAAGAAATATTTCCATGTTTGTTTTATTGTTTTCTGTGTTTTATTAATGGTGGCGCACGAGTCTTTTGTTAAGGTTCTTGCGCCACAGCTTTTATATGTTAAGCAAAGTGGCTCATGCCATTTGCGTTGTGTGTTATTTTGTGTTGGCCACCAATTGGGCTGCTTTTATGCGTGCTTCGGCATCGGTTTGCAGATAAGTGTCGAGCGAAGGTGCGGCATCAAAGGGCACGCATTGCATGGTTTCTTCGATAATGCGGGGCATGTCTAAGAAGCCAATGCGGTCGGCTCTGAATGCTTCGTTCACCACTTCGTTGGCTGCATTGAGAATGCAAGGCATGTTTCCGCCACGGTTAATAGCATCGAAAGCCAGTTGCAAGCAACGGAACTTACGCAGGTTGGGTTCGAAAAACTCCAGCGGTTGTGCAAAAAGATCTAGCCTTTGGCCATTAAGAGGCAGGCGGTCGGGGTAAGAGAAAGCGTATTGTATAGGCAAACGCATGTCGGGTATGCCCAATTGCGCCTTCAGCGAGCCATCTTCAAACTGCACCGCGCTATGCACGATGCTTTGCGGATGCACAAGCACCTGTATTTTATCTGCTTCAACGCCGAACAACCATTTAGCTTCAATCACTTCGAAGCCCTTGTTCATCATGGTGGCAGAGTCTATTGTGATTTTCGCACCCATGTCCCAGGTGGGATGTCGCAGTGCATCGGCCTTTGTAACTTTAGCCAATTGCTCTTCGGGAAGTAGTCTGAAGGGTCCGCCGCTAGCAGTAAGCAAAATCTTTTCAATGGCATTGTCGCCCTCGCCCACAATGCTTTGGAAGATGGCCGAGTGCTCACTGTCAACAGGAAGAATAGGTGCACGATGAGCCATTGCCAATTGATTAATCAGCTCACCAGCCACAACGAGGGTTTCTTTATTGGCCAAGCATATTTTTTTATGCGCCTTAATAGCGTGGATAGTTGGCTCAAGACCAGAGAAACCAACCATTGCCGTGAGCACCATGTCGATGGGCTCGGCCTCTACGATGTCGCAAAGCGCCTGCTTACCAGCGTAAACCTTAATGTCGGGACAGTCGGCTAGCAAGGCTTTGAGTTGTTGGTAGCGACTTTCGTCGGCCACAACCACGGCCGCGGGATTGAATTGTCGGGCCTGTTGGGCCAGCAGTTCCACGCGTGTGTTGGCTGTTAAGCAATACACTTCGTACTTATCGGCATGCTGTGCAATCACGTCGAGGGCTTGCGTGCCAATCGAACCCGTGCTGCCAAGGATACATATTTGTTTCTTCATTTGTTCAGTCTAGCTCTAAAATTCCATCTGGTATGTGCATCGTTATTTCGCGTTTCTGTGCGTCGACGCCGGCAATGAGGTCGTAAGATGCAGGCAAGAGTAGTGGTTGGGCGGCGTTGGTGTCTACTTCGAACAGTGTGTTCACGGTGGTGTCGTCTACACCAAGAATGGTGCCCAGTGTCTTTTGGGTAGCCACATCTTTAACGGTGAAGCCCACGATAGCAGCCCACGAAAGTTCGCCTTCAGCGTTGTCGGCTGCCTGTCGAGGGAAAAACACATTACATCCTGTTAGTTCTTTCGCCCTTTCTTGCGTGTCGATGTTCACAAATTTCACGAGTGCCGTTTCGCTACCTTTAAACCGATATTCTTCAAAGAAGAAGGGAACGAGCAATCCATCCACCTCAAGCGCCAAGAAATCAGCGTCAGTTCGGTCGAAGATGTCGTCATCGAAGAGAAAGGATATTTCGCCTTTCACCCCGTGAGGTTTACCCAGCTTGCCTATTTTATAAAAGTTTTCGGCTTGCCATTGTGGGCGTGTGGATGGTTGTTGGCACATGTGTTGAGGGGTTGAATGTGGTTTTTAAAGTTTGTATATATTGTGTAGTATGTGGCTTTTTCTAGGGTTGCGAGTGGCTAAACGCGCTTGATGTTAGCGCCCAAGGCATTCAGACGTGCCTCAATGTCCTCGTATCCGCGGTCTATCTGTGCGATATTGTCTATCTGACTAGTGCCATTGGCACTTAACGCCGCAATGAGCAGGGCGATACCAGCACGGATGTCGGGACTAGTCATGCGCCCAGCGCGCAGCTGCAACTTATGGTCGTGACCGATAACCACAGCTCTATGCGGGTCGCATAAGATGATTTGCGCGCCCATGTCGATAACCTTATCCACGAAGAACAATCGGCTTTCGAACATTTTTTGATGAAAAAGCACACTGCCCCGCGCTTGAGTGGCCACCACAATGAGCACCGAAAGGAGGTCGGGAGTGAGTCCTGGCCATGGCGCATCGGCCAAAGTCATAATCGAACCATCGATAAACTCGTCAACTTGATAGTGTTCGTGGTGTGGCACAACGAGGTCATCACCCTCGATAATGATGTTAATTCCCAGGCGTTTAAAAGCTTCGGGAATGAGTCCGAGGTTTTCAACCGATACGTCTTTAATACGAATGCCCTTGCCAACCATGGCAGCCATACCGATAAACGAGCCAACTTCAATCATGTCGGGCAACACACGATGTGTGGCACCGTGCAATGTTTCAACCCCTTCGATGGTAAGCAGGTTGCTACCAATGCCATTGATGCGTGCGCCCATGGCGTTAAGCAGTCGGCAAAGCTGTTGAATATAAGGTTCGCAAGCCGCGTTATAGATGGTGGTTTGGCCTTTAGCCAGCACGGCCGCCATGATAATGTTGGCTGTTCCGGTAATCGAAGCTTCGTCTAGCAGCATGTATCTGCCTTGCAATTGCTTGGCCTGCAGCTCGTAGACATTGCGGTTGGGCACTTTATTAAAGCTAGCGCCCAGCATTTTAAAGCCCAAGAAGTGGGTGTCTAGTCGTCTTCGACCAATCTTATCGCCACCCGGTTGCGCCACCATCGCTTTGCCAAAGCGTCCCAAAAGCGGTCCGATGAGCAACACGCTGCCACGCAGGGTAGCACATTTGTGCACAAACTCGTCGCTTGAGAGGAAGTCGAGGTTCAGTTCATCGGCTTTAAACGAGTAGTCGTTGCGTGCATGACGCGTCACTTTCACGCCGATATCTTCCAGCAGCAAGATAAGATTGTTCACGTCTAAGATGTCGGGAACATTGCTGATGCGTACCTCTTCGGTGGTGAGAATGGCTGCGCAAATCACCTCCAGAGCCTCGTTTTTAGCCCCTTGTGGTGTGATAGTGCCTTGCAGAGGGCGCCCCCCCTCAATGAGAAACGACTGCATGGCTACTTCTTCTTGCGTTTTTTCTCGGGTTCTCTAGCAGGCAATTTCTCAAACTTAAATGTGTCTAAGTCTAGTTGTATTTTGCCATTGGTGAACGCAGCGAGGTCTGATGCCACGCGTTCGTTATCAGCAGCGCCGTGTCCCCATTCAACTAACGCGCGTTTCATTTGGTTGGCCGTGAGTCTAACCAGAGCATCGCGTTCTTCCCCTTCGGGCATATTTTTCAGTCTTTCGAAGGTCTCGAAGAGCAGTTTGCCGTAGTGTCTCACGGGGATGTGCGACGAAGTGTAGCCCACGCGTTGGGGTTTGGTTGCAGCTTTGATGGCCTCCGACACATCGAAAGGATAATCGATGTCTAGCTGAAAGTTGCTCATGATGGCCAAATGGTCCCACAACTTATGTTCCAAGTCAATGGCATCATAGCCCTGTGGGAAGAGAATGCTCATTGTGGCGATGATAGATTCGGCGCAAGCCTGCCTTTCTTCTTTAGTAGGCAGCGTCAAGGCGTGGTCTACCATCTTCTGTATTTCGCGTCCATATTCGGGTAAAACCAGTTGTTCGCGTTGTGTGTTATAGTCCAATCCTTCTATGTTCATTATCTTAAGTGGTGGATATTCGGTTGTTCATTATCTTTATTTATTCGACCATTTGTGGGCGCGAGGGTTTAGAGCAGAGGCTTAGCAGCCTTAGCTACGAAGTCTTTCAGATAGAACGGCACAAAGTATGCCACATCTTCAAAACGTTGTTCGGCCATGGCTTTTTCTGCCAATGGTGTCATATTTTTGGCTAAAGGCTCAACATTGTCAATGAAATGAGCGTTGGGGTGTACGATTTCGGCTTTGCATTTGTTGGCTCCATTGCCAAAGAAATATACTGGATGCTGGTCGAGAAAAGCTTTGTAGGTGTCGGCTTCCACGATGTCGGCCTCCACAGGTCGAGCCTCTTTCAACGCTCTGTTGTAGAGCGCAGCATACACTTCCATGCGTCGGGCGTCGAGCATGGGGCATAGTAGAGCATCGTCGGTTGTAATTTTCTCGCCAAGCAGCAGAGGCACGCAAAGCAATTGCAGCGTTGGCACCGCCAAGAGTTTAGTATTGCGGGCATAACACACGCCTTTGGCCATCGAAACACCTATGCGCAAGCCCGTATAAGAACCCGGACCGCAGCTCACTGCTACGGCATCTAATGGCAGAGCATGGCTATCGGCAAACGAAAGAGCCTCGTCTACAAATGTTCCAAGCTTCACCGCGTGGTTCGGTCCTTCGTGATCTTCAACGTTAAAGATACACTCACCGTCGTTACTTAAAGCCACCGAGCATACCTCAGTGCTTGTTTCTATATTTAATATGCACGACATAATCCTATTCAGTATTCATATATTAAACTGCAAAATTACGCTTTTTCCGTTTAAAATGTGTACATTTGCACAGAAATTAACACGCATGGTATGATACAATCTATGACAGGTTACGGCAAGGCTGTTGTGACCTTTAACGACAAAAAAATAAACGTGGAGGTGAGGTCGCTCAATAGTAAGACGCTAGACCTTTCTACACGCATTGCACCTTTGTATAGAGAGAAGGAAATAGAGATGCGACAAATGGTGGCAAAAGCACTCATTAGAGGTAAGGTTGATTTCTCTATCTGGGTGGAAAAAGATGCGGTGACCGACGCTGCGCCCATCAATGCAGCTCTAGTAGAAAACTATTACCGCCAAATTAAAGACATTTCGGCTAAAACGGGCATACCCGAACCTCAAGATTGGTATGCCACTTTGCTCAAAATGCCCGATGTTACTACGCGAACCGAGGTGGAAACTCTCGACGAAGCGGAGTGGAAGGCGGCACTTAGCGCCATCGAACTGGCTTTGAAACACATCGTTGACTTTCGTAAACAGGAGGGATTGGCTCTGCAAAAGAAGTTTGAAGAGAAACTGCAGAACATTGGTAAACTGATGACCGACATCGAACCGTACGAGAAAGCAAGGGTGGAGAAAATTAAAAGTCGCATCGTTGATGCTCTCAAAGATATTCCCGAGGTGGACTATGACAAGAATCGACTGGAACAAGAGCTGATTTATTATATTGAGAAACTGGATATAAGCGAGGAAAAACAGCGATTGGTCAACCACTTGAAGTATTTCGCTAAGACGATGGTGGACGAGAGCGAACAGGGTAAAAAACTGGGATTTATCGCTCAAGAGATGGGTCGTGAGATTAATACTACTGGCTCTAAAAGTAATCAAGCCGAGATGCAAAACATCGTGGTGATGATGAAAGACGAGCTGGAACAGATTAAAGAGCAAGTGTTAAACGTTTTGTAAGTTCGTAAGCTCGTGAGTTCGCGAGCTTGTGAGCTTGTGATGTTTTCTGTTTCTTAGGTTGTGAGTATTATAGTTCGTGATTTTTTATTCTCTAAGTATTTGAGTGCTTAGATTTACGAGCGATAAACTGAACAACAAAATAAGACCGAACGCATCAACTCGCCAACACATCTGTTCACCAATTCATCAACTCAAATCAACTCAAATCAACTCAATGACTATGGATAATAACCAGCATAACAACCCTAACGGGCAGTCTTCGGCGCAGCACAAAGGTGCTTTGGTGATATTCTCAGCCCCATCGGGTTCGGGTAAAAGCACCATCATCAACTGGCTGATGCAGTCGCATCCTGAATTGCGATTGGCTTTTTCCATATCGTGTACCAGCAGATCACCCCGTGGAACTGAGCAGCATGGCGTGGAATACTTCTTTCTTTCGCCTGAAGAGTTTAGGCAGCGCATTGCCAACGACGAATTTCTGGAGTACGAAGAGGTGTATAGCGACCGCTTTTATGGCACACTTAAAGAACAGGTTCAGCGACAATTAGAGGCTGGGCAGAACGTTGTTTTCGATGTAGATGTTAAAGGTGGCTGTAATATCAAACGCTTTTATGGCGATAAAGCCTTGAGTATCTTCATTCAACCGCCTTCTGTTGAGGCGCTTCGTAAACGTCTTGAGGGTAGGGCGACGGATGCTCCCGAAGTGATAAACGACCGTATTGCGCGTGCTGAATACGAGTTGTCGTTTGCTTCGCAGTTCGACCGAGTAATCGTAAACGACGACTTGGAGACGGCTAAGAGCGAAACGCTTGAGGCTATCACCACTTTTCTTTCGCGCTCATGATACGCACAGGCTTCTATGGCGGTTCGTTTAACCCCATTCACAACGGGCATATCGCTTTGGCGCAACAATTCTTAGACGATATGAACCTTGACGAAGTGTGGTTTGTGGTGTCGCCTCAAAATCCCTTTAAACGCAACGCCAACGACTTGATGGCCGACAAAGAACGGCTCGAAATAGTGCGAGCCGCAATTGCCTACGAACCTCGTTTCTATGCCACCGACTACGAATTGCATCTGCCAACGCCTTCTTACACCTGGCGCACGCTGCAATCTTTAGCAGTAGACGAACCGCAACGCTCGTTCGTTCTCCTTATCGGGGCTGATAATTGGGTGGCATTTTCCAAGTGGGATCATCACGCCGACATCTTAGCCAACTATGATATTGCGATTTTTCCGCGTCGTGGATATGATATAGATGCGAGCACCTTACCTCCCAATGTGACGCTTCTAAATACACCTTTTTACGACATCTCCAGCACCGACATTAGACAACGCATCGCCGAGGGCCTGCCTATTGGTGCACTTGTGCCTGCTACGGTGGAACAAATGGTGATGGAAAAATATGGAAACGATAGGTGAGAGCCCACTAACGGTTAGTGGAAAACAACAAAAATAAAAAAAGCCATGTTGCAATGTCGACTTTTTGATATCGCAACATGGCTTTCTTTTATCCCTCTAAAACGCAAAAAAATCTCGTTTTCATGTTGAAAACGAGACTTATCTTTGAGTGGGCGCTGACGGATTCGAACCGCCGACCCTCTGCTTGTAAGGCAGATGCTCTAAACCAGCTGAGCTAAGCGCCCCAATGTCTTTATTTTTTAAAAGCGATGCAAAGGTAAGGAGATTTCGTCATATCTCCAAACAAATTGCGAAAAAAATATTTTCTACCCGCATTTTTGTGATTTTATCGCCTTGTTTTTAGGTACTATGTAAAATAATGTGGCATGAATGTATGGCGATAGCGTTATTTTTATTACATTTGCGCATTCACCTAAATAATGATTAGCTTATGAACGTTAAGTACTTTATGTTTGCTTTGCTGGCTTTGATGCTGATAATGGCTTGCTCTGGGAATAAAAAATCCGATGCCAATAGCGCTGGGGGCGACTCGCTTGCGACCGCAAAAGACAGTGTGCGGCTGTATGTGGAGGAAGAAGACAAAACAGATTATTCTAAGTTTGTTGAAAAACCTGTGCGTGTTGACACCACTGTTGGCGATTGGGAGATACATGCGCGCCAGTTCTACAATGGCAGGAAGTTCACCGAGGGTAACGATGTTTATGCGGATTACGCCGTTAAATTCAATATCTTCAAGGCCCGAAAGCCTGTGTTTAAAAACTATAAGGTAGACTCTAAGGCACTTGCAGGCTCGGGATACATGGATGGCTTTAGTCTTAGTTTGGCCGAATATTTCGAGATTACGCCCACAACCGTGTACGTGGGCTTTGGTTATTGCGAACCCGAAACCGACAATTGCGCTGAGTATATCTTGGCATTGGGTGGCGATGGCTCGGTGCGTAAGTACGAAGCTTCGTTATGTTCGGCGGATGGAGATATGGATGGGTATGTTGATGATGTGTATTGGTTCTTCTCGCTCTATGTAAACGAATTGAGCCAAGCCTCGCCCAACGCCGATGCTATTAAGCAGGTGCTTAACCGATATTGCACTAAGGCCTTTGCTAAACAGCTGCAAAGTCAGAAACTGAAAAACAATTTGTTGCTTGCTTCGCCACAATTCGATTATCGTTGGCTGCGTTCACTAGCTGTTTACAGCATGGATATGCAAACACAAACGTGTGTGGTGAGCTACACAAAAACCGATGGAACGGAGGTTTATAGGCGACTTAAGATGCAGCTTAAACCCGGACACGAATACCAATATTATATTGCGGGCGTGATGGATGCCGATAAAAGTGATGTGGTGGGAGACGAAGACGAGGAAGAAACTGTGGAAGGCTTTTGCAGCCATTAAATAATCGTGAGCTTCTGCTTGTCTATGGCTGGACGATTGGTGTCACTCCTCTTTATGTAAGGGTGTACCAATCGCTGGCTTACAATGCTTTTAGGCGGTGCAGAGGGTGCACGTTGTGGTGGATTGCTTGCAACGTTCTCTCTGTGGATGCTTATTGTAATTCAGGGAAAAACTGGTTGATAGGTGCTTGCTACAGCAATATAGACCGGGAAGTGATGCTCTGAATACATCCCGCCGATGTAACTAATACCACGAAATATGATTTCGCCTAAGTCATTAGCTAATATTGAATGTGAACTACAACTTAAATATGAATTTACGAAAAACATTTATAGCGTTCTTGCTGCTCTTGTTTGTGGTGGTTTGTAGCGCACAGACTGGCGCGCAAGCACAAAGTAAAACACAAAACCAAGCTTCGTCTGCCCCAAAAGAAATAGTTTGGAGTGTGATGGCTAAAACCTATGGGGGCGATTTGCCTGTGCATGTAGATAGTGGGCATGTCTATATGGAGATACCTCAGGCTTATATAGGTAGGCATGTGCTGATAAGTGCACAGGTTGATAGGGGTTTTGGTTATGTTTCGCACTTCATTCATTCGGTAGGTGTGGCGCGTATCCAATTGCAAGATGCGCAAACCATTTCGTTTGTTGCTTTGGATAAGTACGATAAAAGCAAAACTAAGCCCATCAATGATGCCGGCAAACAGGAGATGGCTTTTGCCATTGTGGGGCGCACAAATACAGGTTCGGCGCTTATAGATCTTACCGAAACGTTGCTGGCAGGTGATAATTGGTTTGATGTTAAAGCACAAAATGAGATTCGCGAACTATATCCCGAACTTTCTTCGCTGTTGAAGGTCAAGGTTCTGGGAAGTACAATGCAGTTTTCTGTGAGGCGTTATTATGGTGGTCAAGCAGAAGATAAAATGTTGTCTAGTTCGATGATTGTGCTGCCCGACGCTAGTTTGCCCTTGGATATTAGTTGTCGTGTGCAACTTCTGCCTAAAGAGTTAGCTCCCATAAGATTGGTTCATAAAGACCTAGGCAATCTTTCATCGCAGGGCAATACAGTACCTGTGGTATGTCGTTGGGTGCTTAAAGAGCCACTTGTTTTTTATGTAGATAGTTTGTTTCCGCCCCAATATTTCGGTGCTGTAAAGGCTGGCGTAGAGGTTTGGAACAAGGTTTTGGCCAATGTTGGTATAGCCAATGCGCTGCAGGTGCAACGTGTTAGCCCCGATATAGGTTTGGCACAGCAACGTGCGTACATCTCTTTCAGTATGAATGGAGGCAAAAGCGAGTCTATGGTTTTACGTCATCCTGTTTCTGGCGAACTGTTGCGATGTTGGATTTGTTTGGCTTCTTCTGTTGTAGCTGGTAAAGGTTTGGATTATTTTCTACTTCAATCGCAGCTTGATAAGCGATTGTACAATCATGCCTACGACGAAGAACTGGTGCAAGAGGGCATTCAAGGCGTGGTAATGTCGCTTTTGGCTAATGTGTTAGGCGTGAAAAATGCTGCCGATTACGGACCAGGTGCCTTACAGCCCACTGCTGCCGACGTGCGTGCGCTTGCATACGCCTATGCTTTGGCCGAAGGTGACACGCCTAAAGAAGAACAAACCAATTTGCTGGCTTGTCTTTCGGCATTGCCTAAGGCTTGTATTAGCGATGTTTCGCCTTTTATGAAGCGTGTGCATGTGATGGAAAATGTGCTAGAGTTGATAAGGCGAATAGACTGTAACCCAGCTGTTGTTGGGAATAAACAGCTCAACAACGGCACTTCTTTGAAGAGCATTTATCGTTTTGCCGTGGGGATGTATGGAAGGCAATTGGAGGCTTTGGCAGAAACGTTTAGCGCAGAACGTTCGTCGCAATTGCAGCGCGAAAGCTCAGGTTTGTTGATAAAATACCTGCTGATGGCCGATGAAGGCTTGTATAGCAAGGTGATAACTCAACATAGACTCACTACCATGAGCGAGGAAATGAATAGTTCTATCAATCGAGTGTGCGATATATTACTGAGCAATGTGGCCTTTGCCTGTTTGTTGAAGCAAGGCAAACGTGCAGGTGCATACACCGCCAACGAGCATTTTGATAGCATTGTTAACGCCCTGTTTTTTCACTTCGATGCTGCAAAATGGCCTTCAAACTATCAGGCCAACTTACAATTAAGGTGTATGGAGGCGTTGAACAAGATGGTGAAAGGTGCGCCGAAGCGAAGCGCAGAGCAGTTGTGGGCACAGCAACGACTGTCTGTGTTGCGTGTAAAGTTGGGCGTGATGGCGCAAAAATGCAGTTCACCGCAATGGAAAACGTGGTATGTTCTGCTGCAAAAACGTCGTTAAGTATTGTTGTCTAGCCTCGTTGGGGTGGGGCGCGTTGTGTTTTTATTGGTTATAAGGTGGTGTGTGGCTTTGGTCTGGATTATGAACTGGAGTCTTCTAACTGCTTTTCTCTTGTGTCGGCGGTGCTCTATCGTCTCGTTGTGGTTTGTTGTAACAAAGTTGCTGATGTGTGTAACTATGTTACAACTTGTTTGGGATTAGTGTTTTTTGCGGTCTGGGCATTTTTTGTGTTATGCTTTCTGCTTGTAGCACCCACTTCGCAATCGTTCTACCCCTTGTTTTTACTTGTTTGTAGTTGTGGCTTGTTTGTCTTACGTGGGACAATGTAAAAACAAAAGAATAATTTTAACATGAAATACGCCGTTTTTTTCGCCGAGCATTTGGGTTAGTCGCAAATATTCAATTCTCGCTGAAGTTTGTTTCTCAAAAAGTGGGGTGCTTGTTTGTTGAAGTTGATAGGTCAAGAGCTGGTCTAAAAAAGGTGTATTTATGCAATGTGGCAGGCAAATAACAGCAAAATTGTGCTATTTGCAGCAAAATGCATTGCTAACTCATAGTAAACGCATTGCTAACTCGTAGTAAACGCCATGCTAACTCGTGCTAAACGCAATGCTAACTCGTAGTAAATGTAAGCCTAAATGGTGCTAAATGCAAGCGTAACTGATATAAAATGCAAAACAAAGTGAATAATTTTGCGTGCTGATAGGGCTGAATTTGCTCTCGATTGGTGTGTAAATGGTGTGGTTGAGGGGTGAAAAAGTACTCAAAAAGAGTGTTTTTAGGATGAAAAAGCTGAAATGCTGCAGTCGAAATTTTATGGAATAACGAGCAAATAGCGCTACTAAATCGTGCAAAATGCGAACTTAGCGCCTCGATTAGGTGCAGGATGAAGTTTAAAAGGTATAGAAATAGCCTTGTTTTTATGCTTTTTAGCAGGCGGTTTTCTCTAGAATGGAAGTCTTGTTTGATGTTGTTTGTAAAGATAATAGCATTGGTTTTAACATCAACGTTCCATATATTTAGATTTAAACCCAAATCGCTCATTAGGCCACAATGTTTCCATAACTTTTGTTTTTGTGTTGTTTCCTATCATCTTTTATTTTCTTGTCGGCATCTTGCTTGTCTTATTCTCTTGGCGTGATTTGCCACATCATCAAAGACAAACAGGGCATATGCCCAACCATTAAGCACAAACTAAACTACTCAAGCCGTCGATATGGGTGATAGATGGGTTACAGGCTTGCCTATTGGTGTTTAAATAATAGGTGTCTGGTTGGCCATATCGTGGGTATATTGATATTACGAACACGCGTTTTATTGTTAATGGGGATATAATGTGTTGGGCCGTGTATGCGCGTATTATGAATCCGTATGACGTTGAATTGTAAAATAATGCCTCTAGAATGTATAGAAAAATGAAAATATGGCCATCTTTGATAATAATCTTTAATTAAATTGATATTGTTTCGTTAAAATTAAGTAACTTTGCACGCAGAAATTCAGTTTTTTCTTAACAAGATAAAAATTAGAGTCTTATTTAAATTCAGGTAAACAACAAACTAAAGAGCTACGAGAATATGAAAGAGTATGTAAAACCCAGTGTTGCCGTTTATTTGGCGCAACACGAAAGTGCATTGCTTGTTATTAGTGCAGAAACCACTAACCCCAAAGAAGGTGGCGACCCAACAGGAGGCGATAAAACAACACCAAATCCCTTTGGACCTTCATCTGCAAAAGAACAATGGTTTGATGAAGAAGAATAATCAATTTTTGACTTTAAAATGTAACAATGAATAAGAAAGAAGTTTTCTTTTCAGTGGCTTGTGCCCTGATGGCAGCCCCTTTGTTGTGGAGCTGTCAAGACGATTTGGATAATACTGTGAGCCAAAGCGCCCAGCACTATACCTATAATATTGTGGCCGATGCAAATGTGGCCGAAGAACATTCGGGAGCAAGTCGCTCGCTGAGTATTGATGCGCAAAACAAAGTGAAGTCTACTTGGGAACAAGGCGATAAAATTATTGCTTATGTACTTAACGATGAGCTAAACCAAGGTAGCTATTCGTATATATCAAGCTTAAGCAGTGGGGCTGGTGCTCGCTTTAAAGGTACGATTAACTCTAAAAGTGCTATTACTACAAGTAGCCAAATTGCATTTCTTTATCCTGGCGAGGCAGCTGAGAGTGCGCCCAAAACAATTAAACCTGTTACTGCTACAAAAGATGGTAATGAGGTGTATCACGATGAAAGCGATAAGATACAAAAGTTGGTAGAGTTAAATCTTACCGCTCAAGATGGTACGTTAGAAACCATTGGTAAGCGCTTTGATTATCAATGGATGAAAAAGAGTCCAAAGAGTGTAACCCAAACAGATGTAAATGTTAATATTGGTGACCTAAAACGCCTAGTGTCTATATGGGCATTACGCTTTACCGACGAGAACAATGCGCCCCTTAAAAACATCGATTCTATTTATATTTCAAATATAAAGACAATCGACGTGCTCGACCTTTCAACGGGAGAGTTTGTTGCTAATAATCCTAAAGACGAAAGCACAAACCTGGTTTTGACGGCAGGTGCTGGCAAAACGTTTAGTTCAGAAGGTGGTAAATATACCTATGCGGCGCTGCTTCCTGGAAAATATAGCAATGTTTTGATTATGGCCTATGTTGGTAACAAATGTTATAAGAAGGTGTATAGCACAAAGCCGCTTACATTTACTGCCGACAATGTGTATCGCACCGACGTGCTGAAAATGGAAGAAGCCAAACAGGCTACTAGTGTTAATGTGCAAGGTGTTAACTGGGCTACAGGAAACTTTATACATTACGAGGAAAATGGACGAAAATATTGGGGTATTGCGCCTACACAATGGTGGATTTCGAAGCGCGCAATATATATAGGTAGCAACCGGAAAGAAACCCAAGCTGGCAGCATGCTTGTGTCTTCACAATTCGCTGACCTTCCAGAACAAGAGGTGAATGATGTAGACTTGTGGCGTTTTGGCGCAATCTCAAGAGCTTTGGAACTAACTGCGGGTGATTACAAGAGAACACCCAAGGACCAGGACTTGGGTAAGACGTTTTGGAATAATGATTTGCCTTACTTAACGAGTAAGGTAAATAGGGAACAGGCTCATTATGGCGATCTTGTTTGGTATCACACCATGAATAACCATAAGAAATACCGTATGCCTACTAAGGCAGAGTTGGAGACACTGGCAGAGAAGGCCAATGTGATACCTGCTTTCTGTTACACAGATAAGGGAACTATTGTTTATGGTGCATATTTCACCACTAATCAACCTGGGTCGGGCGATAGAAAAAAGGCATTCCCAACAGGTGTGAAGGCATATTATAAGTATAGCAATGTTACTGCCTTGGTTAAAGCCAATATGGGATTGTTCTTGCCTATTGCAGGAAATCGCGCCATATATAACAAATACATGGGATATAGAGATATGACTTGGGGTAGTGGTGCTTTTGGCGAGTATCAGTCGTCTACTTCACAGGGACAACAGCTGGTCTACATGTTTAGGTTCGGTCCGAAAGACTTTGATTTGCAAGGAAGAACCAAAGGTCAGGCTGCATCTATTCGCCCTGTTTTAGATCACGATGACGGACAAGCCGACGCAGCGTTTGCTCCATTTAAAAATATCAAATAGTAAAGTGCTAAGTGGGTTCTTGATTTACAGTTAACTCGACAACTTGCCCTAAAAGAGCCTTTACTAAAAAGCTGATGCCTTATTTAAATCCCACCGAAACGATACTAGCGTATTGGTTTGGTGGGATTTTTTTGTTGATAGTTGCATTTAAACTGTGCAATATGGAGCCTTGCTTTGATTGGTTTAGATGTTTAAATGCCTTAATAAATATAAATTTTCATTGTCTAATAAACAGAAAAATGTAACTATTTAATGGAAAAATATGTTTGTTTTGAAAATAAATATTGTAATTTTGTACTCGTTTATATAGAGAGTCAATTTTAGGAGATGACAATTGGAGACTAAATATTTTGTTTTTTCCGGTATAACTCACAAATATAGACGCTGGTGTTAATCAGCGCCTAATGAACAAATTCTAGGATAGCATAAACAATTAAACAAGATGAAAAAAAATTATGTCAAACCATGCAGTGTGTGCATGGACGTAAATGTTGAGCAATCTCTGATGGCAGCAAGTGGTGATGGTGTTGGCGTAACCGCAGGACAACACGAAAAACAAAACCCTGAAATATGGGGAGATCCAAGCACGGGTTCTGCTAAATCGGATATGTTTGATTTTGAAGAATAAAAGGATAAAATCAAGAATACATGAATTTCAAGTTTAATAAGATTTCTAAAATCATTCTTGGCGTTGTGGCTGTTATGCTGGCTTCGTGCTCAAGCGAACTTAATGGCGACAATAACAACGCTGTTAGTGTTACCGGAACGGCTAAGCGCCCATTGTCTGTATCGGTTGATGGTGCTACACGCTCGATTGTTAGTGTAAAAACAGGTAACAAGTGGGTTGCAGGCGACAGATTTAGCGCCTATAATCTTACCAGTAATCAAACCTTCGACCAGTTAACGGCTATTGGTTCAGGCACTTCGTCGAGACTACAGGGGGATGTTAATTGCGCCCCTGGCGACAAGATTGCTATTTTCTATCCCTATAAATTGAGTGCAGGCCACAACCAGCACGAGGTGGAAATTAGCATGGACCTGGCAGTTGTGACAGAAGGAGGCAATGTAGTACAAAAGCGTCAGAATGGTAAGATTGACCAACTGCGCTACTTCGATTATAGCTATGGCACGATTGATAAAGTAAAGATTGATGCACAGGGCCATGCTACGGGTACTGCAACGCTGAATAAGCAATACGCCATTTTGCAATTGAACTTTGTTGCTACAACTGGCGAGTTGAAGAATATTAAGAAACTCACCATTTCGAATGTTATTAAAGAGGCTAAGTTCAATTTAAAGGACTCTACGCTGAAGGAACCATTTATGGGCGATATCGAGGTTACGCCATCTGTTGCAACCGACACCTTTGAAGTGGCTGTGTTCCCTGATGCAAACTTCAAACCTGTGTTCAAGATTGAAACAAGCGACAACAAGCAATATATTTTCACTGCTCCTGGTGGAAAGAAAATTGAACGCGCTAAATATTATCCCATCACTGTTAGAGTGAAAGAATTTATCCCCGATCCTCCTTATATTAAGATTGGAGACGCATTCTGGAGTAAATATAACTTGCAATATACACCCAACAAACAAACACCAGGATGGGTTGAAGGCTATCACCTCGCAGCAAATCCATGGGATTATTTCTATACCGAGAAAGCAGGACCTATGACCAACCTAGGTGAATTGAGCGGTCGCCAATTAGGAGATAATACCACTGGTATTCCGTTCGACCACTTCCGTTGGGGAGATATTAAGAATGCCCATGACTACTCAGGCGATAAGATGAACTTTTACTGGACCGATAGGGAAAGCTTGCAAAAGAGAATTTCGGCAGATGGTAACTACGGAGACTTGGCTTACTATGCTTCTAAAGGTGAATGGATGATACCCACATTGCAAGATTTTAAGGATCTGTACAAAAATACAGCACTCTATATGGGTTATTATATAGACGATGAAGGCAATTATATCTATGGTGCGCTGTTTGACCCAGAAGCTCCTCAAGCGCTAAAAGGCTATATAATCGGTAAAAACGGTAATAAATTGAGAAAGTCGGATGCTACTGGTACGGTTCCAAGCGGTAAGGCTAACTTGAGGAAGTTTGTAAAGGCCGATTTTGAAAAGGCCCTCTTCTTACCCATGGCAGGTGTGTATACATACGATGCCGGCAAGAGACTAGAGAAGCCTGGAACACAAGGCGCTTACTGGTTGGCCGATCCTAATCAAAGGGCAGATAAAAGAGATATTCAAGCAATGGCTTATACGATGGCTGTTCACAAGCTGGCAGAAGTACAATCGGGTATTTTAACGTCGGGCGACCTGCTGCCTCATAAGCATCAAATGCACAGCATTCGTCCAATCTTTGTGCCTAAATAAAAGTGAAGTATAACGCATCGATTTTAAGGTTATAACTTAGTAGATGCCAATTATACATACAACAGGGGAAAGAGAAGTGAGTTAGGCTCACTGCTCTTTCCCCATATGTTTTTAGAGGCATCATCGTTAAAGTGGGCAAGAGAAAAGCCGAAAACAAATTTATTTGTTTAACTTTGTTGGCACAAACAAATTTTTAAAAATAATACGAATGAAAAAAGTAGCATTTTTGCTTTGCTTTATGGGCTGTGCGTTATTGGCTAAGGCGCAAGGAAACGCCGATTTAGAGAAAAATAGGGTGGCTCTTGGGGGATTGTTAACCTCGAGCGACACTTGGCAGATGGACCTTTCGTACCATTATATGATGCTACCTTATGTGGGTGTGGGAGCTTCGGTGGGCTATTGGGCTCAGTTTGCTATCGATGGTGTGCCACAAGGAGAGGGTTGGCGCATTGGTGATGACTATAAAAAGGTTCAAAATTTTTATCTTCGCCCGTCGCTTCATCTTGTTACGCCCACGTTGATGAAAATTGCCGATGCACAGTTAAGATTGTTTGCCGAACCCGGTTTTATCATGAATATTCCCTATTGCAACGTTGGTGTGAGCCTCCTCGATGCGCACGGACTTGAAAGGGATGTGCAAAACGTGAGCACGAGCAAGGGTAATTGGTATGCCTTTGATTGTAAAGCGGGCCTTAGTTTGTTTATCGACAATGTGAGTATATCGGCCGGTTATCAATATTCAACGCTCGATGTGCTGGGTATGCGCCGCGAATTGGTTTACAACAACAAACAGTTTAACGACTTTTACTCCAAACGTAAGGTGCAACACGGTGGTTTCGTAACCATTGGTTATCACTTTTAGAAGCATTGAAGCTGAAATGATTTGAGGCTTAAAGTCTAGGCAAAGTACAAAGAACAAACCCCAAAACTGCTTATTTGGATAATGCTGTTTTGGGGTTTGCTTGTGTAAAAATATCTGCTAGACGCAGCAGGTGCAGAAGATAAGCCCTACTGGTGCAATCTTACACCTTATTAATACGCGCGCGCATGCGCGCACGTGAGGTGCTTGTAAAGACTTTAGACCCGATAACTTAGAACGAAATGGAGAACACTGTGCCCGCACCTATCTGCACCATGTTCTTCTTAATGGTTTCGCTAATGCTTTCGTCGCCTAGTTTTGTAGAAGTATATGCTTGCTTGCTCCATCCATGTGGGTCGAGCGTTGCAGTAAATTTATTGCGCGAATAGTTGAAATCAACATACGCTCGCCAGCAATAGTTTTGCTTATAAGCCATGGTACACCACAGACCAGTGCCTAAGAGCAAGGCTTTGTTACCATGGATGGTAAGAAAATCCCAGCTGGCCGAGTAGGGACGAAAGTTGTTATAGGTGTCTTTTGGTTCTACAGCGGCCATTATTCCCGCTTTATTAGCAGTTACGGTGATGTCTTTGATGCTGTTGCGGCCAACAGTTAGCTTGCCACCCATTGCCCAACGTTGCGAGAAAGGCAATGAAAGATAAAGACCAGCCGAGGCACATAGTTCGTTGATGCCCGTGCGTGGAAAGCTGAAAACGGTGTTAGATGGGAAGTTGGCTGTGGGCGAAGGCTCTTTAAACACTTTGTCTAAGCGCTTAACATGATGGCCCACCAGTTGCCAACTGGTGCCAAACCCAATGTGTGGTGTGAAGAAATAGGCTGCTTCAACACCCACAGTCGAAGCCGTTCCAAACTGCATGAGCAGTTGATGCTGGCCAAGTATTTGCTTAAAACTCTCGGGCATGGTGAGTTTTTGTTGGCCTAATATGCCTCCCACACGAATAGAAAAGAACGAAGGGCGCGTGCGAAGGTCTACCATCTCTTCCTTATCGGGTCTTATCAATCCTTTATCCTTAAACAACATGTCGCTAACAAGATAGCCCAGCTCGGTAGACATGATGCCAATGCCAGCTCCGCAAAACACATCGCTCATCCAGTGTCGGTTGTTTAGCATGCGCATAATGCCAGTGGCCGTGGCTGCTCCATAGCCCGCAATGCTGTATAGCGGACTAATGGTGGTGCCATATTCCTTGTGAAGAATGGTTGCTGCAACGAAAGCGGTGGCTGTATGGCCCGAGGGAAACGAGTTGCGTGTGCTGTTATCAGGGCGCATTTGGTTGGCCGTGTACTTAATGCTGTTTACAAACGCCGCCATAATAAAGAACGAAAAACCACTGCTTGCCAGATAGCGCACATTAGCACTCTTGCCAGGTAAGCCAATAACCTTTAGACCTGTTGCAAAAGCAGCAGGCGCAAATTGCAGATAATCGTCTACCGATGTTTTGAATTTAGGCGAAAAATCGTTGTGCAGATAGTACACCCGATGGCGTTCGCTCTTGCCAAAGATGCCCGCAATAACAAGTGGAATGCCCACAAATGTGATGCCTCGCCCAACTTTTATCTTGTCAAGATGATATGGTGCGCGGGTGTTTGCAGACATATCACCAAGCGAATCGCTCTGCAAAGGTGCAAATGTGGTTGAGTCGTTAGCCTCATTGGTGATGAAAATCGAGTCGGTCTGCACGCTTATATACTGGGAATGCTCACCTTTAGCGGCGATACCAATAGCGAAAAAGAATAACAAAGCGGCTAAAACGAGCCGACGGATGCCCCCATGCGAACAATACAAGTCCTTTGCAGCGATGTTCGTATGTGGTTGGCAGATCTTGTTCGGGTGATATATAGTACTGTGCTTCAAAATTAGCATAATGGTTGTTGTAGAAAAATTGACGACTTTATCAGCTGTTAAGTTGCAAAGTTAATGAAAAAAAGCGATTTATGCAACCGCTCTTCGTGAATGTTTTCTTGAAAGCGAATGGCAAAAAGACGTTTAACCCACCTTCAGCAGTGGGCGTTTGCGAAAATAAACGCACAAAGACACATTTTATTATATAAAATAATGGAGTGTCAATTAATTGTGCTAAATTTGCATTTCAATTAGTACTAATAGAGATTATGAGTCTTGATATGCTTACAGCCATTTCGCCGATAGATGGCCGTTATCGCGGTAAAACCGAACCGTTAGCCAATTATTTTTCGGAATATGCCCTTATCCGTTATCGCGTAAGGGTTGAGATTGAATACTTTATCGCACTATGCGAACTGCCATTGCCACAACTCAAGGGCGTGGGCAGCGAGCGCTTTGAACAGTTGCGTGACATCTATCGCTTGTTCGACGAGAACAAGGCGCAGCGTGTGAAAGACATAGAGAAAGTAACAAATCATGATGTAAAGGCTGTGGAGTACTTCATTAAAGAAGAATTCGACGCCATCGGTGGGCTTGATGCATATAAAGAGTTTGTGCATTTTGGGCTAACTTCGCAAGATATCAATAATACCAGTGTGCCCCTTTCGCTGAAAGAGGCATTGGAAGAGTGCTATTATCCAGTGTTGGAAGAACTTATTGGTCAACTAAAGCAATATGCCGACGAATGGAAAGACGTGCCCATGCTGGCCAAAACGCACGGACAACCAGCCTCACCAACACGCTTGGGCAAAGAAGTTGGCGTGTATGTGTATCGTCTTGAAGAACAATTGGCACAGCTTAAAGTCTGCAAAATGTCGGCAAAGTTTGGCGGTGCCACTGGTAACTATAATGCGCACCACGTGGCTTACCCCGAGATAGACTGGCGCGAGTTTGGTAATCGCTTTGTTAGCGAAAAGTTAGGACTGGTGCGCGAACAGCTTACTACGCAGATAAGCAACTATGATAACATGGGGGCTGCATTCGATGCCATGCGCCGAATCAATACCATCGTGTTGGATTTGGATCGCGATTTCTGGATGTATATCTCCATGGACTATTTTAAACAGAAGATTAAGGCCGGAGAAGTGGGGTCGAGTGCCATGCCACATAAGGTTAACCCCATCGACTTTGAGAACAGCGAAGGCAATCTGGGATTGGCCAATGCTGTGCTACAGTTCTTGGCGCAAAAGTTGCCAGTAAGTCGTTTGCAACGAGATCTTACCGACTCTACCGTGCTGCGCAACATCGGTGTGCCAATGGGGCATGCCCTTATTGCTTTCCAAAGCACACTAAAAGGTTTGCGCAAACTCATTCTTCACGAAGAAACCCTGGCCAACGACTTAGAAAATACGTGGGCAGTGGTGGCCGAGGCCATCCAAACCATTTTGCGAAGAGAGGCCTATCCCAATCCTTACGAGGCACTGAAGGCGCTGACACGCACCAACGAGAAGATGACCGAACGCACTATTCACGACTTTGTAAACACACTTGAGGTGAGCGATAACGTGAAAAAAGAATTGCTCGCCATCAACCCCTGGAACTACACAGGAGTGTAAACAGAGTTGCTAGAAACTAGTTGAGCTAGGATAACTAAGATAACAAGAAACAACGAATAACTGGAATCCCCTTGTTTCCTTCCTCTCTCTAGAATAACTAGTCTCACCATATCAATATGAATATAAACTAACTAAACTATAATTAACGTTTAAAAGAAAAATATTAACGCAACCGTGAGGTTAAAAAAGAAGTAAAATTATGGAATCAGAAATGGAAAAGATCCCTCAAGACACGTCGACAGGACAGCAAGAGGAAGGCCGTGAAGGCTACAACGCAGGCGGAAACTATTCCCGAACCTATGGAACTGGTGGTGCAAGAACACAGAGACCACGTATTCACACGCAACGCGCTTACAGCTCTGACCGCAGAACTAACGGCGGAGAAGACGATGGGGCGTTCCGTCCTGAGGGATTTGGAGCCAACTTGCAAAGTGGCAACACATCTCAACAAAGGCAATATCGCCCACGTTATAATAATTATAACAACGACAACGGTGGCTATCAGCAACGCGGTTATAACAACAATAACAACCGTGGAGGTTACCAACAACGCCAAGAAGGTGGATACCGTCCACGTTATAACAACGCTGGTGAAGGCGAAGGAGGCTACCAACAACGTGCTAACTACCAACCCAGACAGGAAGGCGGATACCGTCCTCGTCAAGAAGGGGGATATCAAGCCAATCAAGAAGGCGGTTACCAACAACGTTCAAACTATCAGCCTCGCCAAGAAGGCGGTTACCAACAACGCCAAGAAGGAGGATATCGTCCACGTTATAACAACGAAGAAGGCGGTTATCAACAGCGCGGCGGATACCAACAACGCTCGTACAATAATAATCGTGGCGGATACCAACAACGCGGTGGCTATAACAACAACCGCGGTGGATACCAACAAGGTGGATATCAACAACGCGGTGGCTATCAACAACGTGGCGGTTACCAACAAGGCAACTATCGCCAACGTACACCCGACTACGATCCAAATGCTAAATATAGCCTGAAAAAGCGTATCGAGTATAAGGAAGAGAACATCGACCCCAACGAACCCATTCGCCTGAACAAGTACTTGGCCAATGCTGGCGTATGCAGCAGACGCGAAGCCGACCAATTTATACAGTCGGGTATGGTGAAGGTTAACGGTAATGTGGTTACCGAACTGGGTACAAAGGTGCTGCGTACTGATGAAGTAATCTTCCACGAACAGCCCGTAACCCTCGAAAAGAAGGTGTATGTGCTTATCAACAAACCCAAAGATTACGTTACAACAAGCGACGACCCACAACAACGCAAAACCGTGATGGACCTTGTAAAAGGGGTTTGTCCTGAACGTATCTATCCCGTTGGACGATTGGACCGCAACACCACTGGTGTACTTCTACTTACCAACGACGGCGATTTGGCTAGTAAACTGGCTCATCCCAAGTTCTTGAAGAAGAAAGTGTACCACGTGTTCCTCGATAAAGAAGTTACCGAACACGACTTGCAGCAGATTGCTACGGGCATCACGCTCGACGACGGCGACGTGCATGCGGATGCCATCGAATATGCCAACGATAAGGATAAAACGCAAGTGGGCATCGAAATCCACAGCGGTAAAAACCGCATCGTGCGCCGCATCTTCGAAAGCTTAGGCTATCGCGTGGTTCGTCTTGACCGCGTGCAATTTGCTGGACTCACTAAGAAAAACCTCAAACGTGGCGACTGGCGCTTCCTCACCGAGAAGGAAGTGGAGATGCTAAGAATGGGGGCTTTTGAATAATATACCGAGAAGTTAAGAAGTAAAGACGTTAAGGAGTTAAGCCAAATGCCTTTGTGGTGTTGGCTAAACTCCTTAATAACTTGCTTCTTATTACCATTTAGGCGGATTGTAAATGGCCGTATGTGGCAATACAAGGGCCTTGTACGGTCACTACAAGAGCCTTGTACGAACACTACAAACGGCTTGTAGCGCCACTACAAGGGCCTTGTACAGACACTACAAACGGCTTTGTACAGATGCATTGCTGACAGAACATGTTGGCACACGAATGTATTAAGCCCTTCTTTACCGCCATTAATAGACGATAAAAGTTAGATAAGGTAGTAAATTAACAGCCTAAACACCATTGTTTACACCATTATATATGACATATGGCTAAGCTGCTAAACTCCTCAACGCCTTATCTCTTAATAAAGAACATCAATGGATAAAATTCGTAGAACAAAGATTGTAGACGTACTTCAACGCACCGACTTCGGTTCTGAGGTAAACGTAAAGGGCTGGGTGAGAACTCACCGCAGCAGTAAGGCAGTAGACTTCATCGCCTTGAACGACGGTTCTACCATCAATAACGTGCAAGTGGTTGTCGACCCAACAACGGTGGATGCCGATTTGCTCAAGCAAATCACAACTGGTGCATGCGTAAGCGCAACGGGTAAACTGGTAGAGAGTCAAGGACAAGGTCAAAACTCGGAAATACAATGCACCGACTTGCAGCTCTTGGGCGCATGTGGTAGCGACTATCCCATGCAGAAGAAGGGGCAAACCTTCGAGTATATGCGCCAACATGCGCACCTTCGTCTGCGCACCAACACCTTTGGTGCCGTTATGCGTATACGCCATAATATGGCCATTGCCATTCATAAGTATTTTCACGACCATGGTTTCTTCTATTTCCATTCGCCCATCATCACTGCTAGCGATGCAGAAGGGGCAGGCGAAATGTTCCAGGTTACAACGAAAAAGCTGGACGACTTGAAGAAAGACGAGAACGGAAAGGTGAACTATAGCGATGACTTCTTCGGCAAGATGACTAGCCTTACCGTGAGCGGACAGCTTGAAGGCGAGCTTGGAGCAACGGCCTTGGGGCAGATTTACACCTTTGGCCCTACTTTCCGAGCCGAAAATAGCAACACGCCTCGTCACCTCGCAGAGTTCTGGATGATTGAACCCGAAATGGCTTTCATAGACCTTGACGACCTGATGGACACCGAAGAAGACTTTATTAAGTATTGTGTGCGCTGGGCATTAGACAATTGCAAGGACGACCTTGCGTTCCTCAACAAGATGATAGACAACACACTGATTGAACGTTTGCAGGGTGTGGTGAGCGAAGACTTCGTTCGCCTAGACTATACTGAGGGCATCAACATTCTCGAAGAGGCCGTAAAAGCAGGTAAGAAATTTGAATTCCCCGTTAGCTGGGGTATGGACTTGGCCAGCGAACACGAACGCTTCTTGGTTGAAGAGCACTTCAAAAAGCCTGTTATCATGACCCATTATCCAAAGGGTATCAAGGCTTTCTATATGAAGTTAGACGAAGATGGACGCACGGTTCAAGGCACCGATGTGCTGTTTCCACAAATTGGCGAAATCATTGGCGGTAGTGTTCGCGAAGAGAGCTACGACAAACTGGTGGCTCAAATCGAAGAACGCCACATCCCGATGAAAGATATGTGGTGGTATCTAGATACGCGTCGCTTTGGTACGTGTCCGCACGGAGGTTTTGGTTTGGGTTTCGAAAGACTCATTCTCTTCGTAACGGGTATGCAAAACATTCGCGATGTAATACCCTTCCCACGCACGCCGAAGTCGGCCGAGTTCTAAAAAACATGTTAGAGAAAAGGGGATAATCAATACTAAAATTCAGGATGGCAAGAAAGATGTTGGAAGTAATGTTTTAATAGCATGGCTTTTGGCGCTTTCTTGCCATTCATGATTTAACCCCAACTCTATCTAGAGGCAAACAACTTCTATCTTTTTCTTGCTCATAAACCAAAAATCTACTGCACAAACCTTGCAGTGAGGTTGAAATTAAGACCTTGTGCAACACACAAGGATATACAAACAACAAACCAACAAAACAATATGAAGATGAAAACATTTAACTTAATCCTTTTGGCTTTGTGCCTAAACGTGTTACAATCTGTGGCACAAGTAGCGGCGAGAATTGAATATCCTCATCGTGGCGACTACGAAGACCTGGTGGTTTCGCCCATCGGCGAACGTGGACTTATCGTCTATTCGTTCGCTAAAAAGACGGACCACGGCAAGCGTTTTTTCAAAACAGAGTATTTGTCTACCGAGTTAAAGCCGATTTATACAGACTCGATGCTGATAGACGACGACTTGCATTTCTACAGTTCAACCTTCGACAACGATGTAAATTATGCCGTGCTGCGAGCACGCAACGGTGCTTTCTCGGTGATAGCTTTCAACACCAAAACCCATAAAACAAAGGTAACCGACAGCGAATACACCCGAAAAGCCAGTATGCGCGACCTTATTATTCACAATGGTAAAATGGTGTTTAGTTCTTCAGAGAAACGTTTAGAACGCATCGGCATTTTAGATCTCGCGTCTGGAGATTGTCGTTTTGCCGATTTACACATACCAGGTGTACGCGACCGTAAGGTGCTCATCCTGCAAAACACCATCCTAGACAATATTATCTATGCTGTTGTGAAGGGCGATCGCGAACTCTATTTGGCCCGAGTGGACTTTAATGGTAAGCAATTGGGCGTCACAAGTCTTACCACCGAAATCGACCAAACGTTGCTTTCGGCTTCATTGTCTAAGGCAAACGACAAGTATTTTATAACTGGTACGTACACCAAGAGCAAAAAAGGGGGCTCGCAAGGCATCTATTTTGCACAGCTAGAGAACTGGCAATTTAAGAAACAGCGATTCGTTAACTTCCTCGACCTAAAGAATTTCACCGATTATATGAGCGATAAACGCAAGGCAAGGATAGAACGTAAGAAAGAAAAGGCCGAAAAGGCAGGTAAAGAATATAGTCTTAATTACAACATGGCATCGCATGGAATTATGACCGATGGCAAGGATTATTTTTATCTGGGCGAGGCTTTTTATCCCACCTATATCACCTATTGGGTCGGTTCAACGATGATGACACAGTTTAACGGCTATGCTTACACGCATGCTGTGCTGGCCAAGTTTGATGCCGATTGCAACCTGCTTTGGGACAATTGTTTTGAAATGCGCCCTCGACAACAGCCTATGTATGTAAAACGGTTCATCTCGGCAGGTATAAAAAACAACGATGTCGACTTGATTTATGCCGATGATAAGAAACTGGTGTCTAAACTATTTAATAACAAGAGCGGAGAGGTGACGCAAGAACGTAAGTCGGACATGATTGAAACCGATAACGAAGATGAGGACGTGAAGAAGATGAAGTATTCGGGAACGCTTCATTGGTATGACAAAAACTTCATCGTTTATGGTGAACAGGTAGTTAAAAATAATCAGACTAAAGAGCGCCGAAGAGTGTTCTCTATCACTAAATACACAATTAAATAATACATCATGAAACAGCATTTTCTTTTCAAACATTATGCAACGCGCTTGTTGCTTGTGTCCTTTTTCGCCCTTAGTGCAGCAGTTCAAGTGCATGCTCAGGCCTTTGATGGCGACTCAGATAGAAAATTTTTCTTAGGTTACACCAATGTAGGAGGTAAGAATGGCGTGGAATTGGGATACGAAAATGGTATCAACGACTATCTTTCTTATGGTGCGAAATACGCTTTTATTGTTGATAAAAGCGTGGATAGTAACGATGATGGGCCAACGTTTTACGACAATTCCGACTTAGGATTTTACCTTAACTTCCATTTAATGGAGCCATTAAAGCTGCCCGATAACTTTGATATCTACATGGGTCCTGTGATTAGTTTGAAAACAATGTCATTTCAAACTGGCGCGCGTTACAATTTTGGAGAGCTGTTTGGCGTTTATGCTTCGGCACAATACAACTTCTTTCCAACGCTTGCTCGGAGCGAAATTTCTGGACTTTACCCCTATAAGTTTGTTTTCTCGGCAGGTATAACCCTTAGTTTCTAGCGAGCTTGTAATTTGCTCTTCGCGTTTTTACATATTAAAGGCGTTGCTCTCACCACTAGAAATGTGGCTTGGGCAACGCCTTTAATTATTCCACTACCAAGCGAAGACTGTCTGCTTTAAGACGTGCATTTAGCCATTGGTGCAGTCTGTTTTTATCGGTTGGGAGCAATTTCCCTTTGCAACCTACCACGGCCATCACGTAGTTGGTTGTGGAAGTGGTGTCTATTTGAGCTTCTGTAACGTATGCTAGGCTTACGGTTGTAGCTTGTGGGCAAATGGCTTTCAGTTCTTTGCGTATGTCGTTGGCCAATTTTGGCAAGCGTTCGTATTTGTCGTTCTTCTCTTTCAAGACCTGAATTTGGTCGGCTTGTTCTAGTAATTTCGTGTCTTTGGCTAGTGTTGTGCTTCCATTTCCGTTCAACATTTGGCTCAGCATCAAGCTATCAGTCTGTGTTCCCTGTATCACATTTAGTTTGAGGTCGGCTAGTTGGTAAGTGTCCATGGCCTTTTGGGCTAGCTCGATATCGCTGTCGGTGAGTCGTTTACCCACGGTAATAATATTCAGCGAATTGTTTTCATCGTCTACCTTGTGTGAAATGATTTGCGCGCCCTTAGCTTCAAACTCGTTTTTTACAAATCTCAAAATAGCGTTTTCTTTCACACTCTCTCTTACAATGTTCACTGTCATGTAGGTTGCAGGTAGCATTGTGAGCACCACAGCACCGATAATATAGCGGTTAACAACAGCGAGGCGAGCCTCGTCGATGGCAGCTTTGCGCTTAAATCGCAGCATTCTTACGCCCAAGAAGGTGGTAAGCGCAATGAAAACAGTGTTGATAAAGTAAAGGTAGAACGCCCCAAAGAAGAACGAAAGATTGCCCACAGCCAGTCCATAACCAGCAGTACACAAGGGAGGCATTAGCGCCGTGGCGATGGCAACACCAGGAAGCACATTGCCTTTACCCTTGGTGCTCAGTGCCAAGATGCCCGCAGCACCACCAGCTAGGGCGATAAGCACATCGTAAAGCGTGGGCGATGTGCGAGCCAGCAATTCAGATTGGGCTTCGGTGAGCGGCGTAATGATGAAGTAGAGCATGGCTGTGATTACGCTTATAACCGTTGCCACAAGGTAATGTGTGGCCGAACGCTTAAGCAATTCCAGGTCGGTGATGCCCACTGCCAGTCCCATTCCGATGATAGGACCCATCAAGGGCGAGATAAGCATCGCACCGATGATAACAGCTGTTGAGTTAACGTTTAGTCCTAGCGATGCAATCAGGATTGCAAATATCAGTACCCAGAGATTAGCGCCGTGAAAAGCAACTCCACTGCTTATTTGTTGGATGGTATCTTTCTCGTTCTCTTTGTCGGGCAAGGTGTTAAAATATCCCTTTATCACCTGCCAAAGCGATTTTTCTTGTTGTGACATTTGTAGTTGTTTTGTGGCAAAGTTACGTGTTTAAACTGAATTTTCAAAGCCTTAAGGTCTTAAAAATGTAAGGCAATACTTTGATAAACGCATTGTTTTTCGTATTTTTGCAGTACGGCATGGGTGTGTTTACCCCATTAATTTTATTTTCGATGGCTGCCTTTAGATTGTTTTGAGCGTGGCATTTGCTTGTGGGCACTCCATCTTTTTACATAAATATTATAAGCAATAGATGAGACAACAGTATCAAAAAGAATTAGAAAACCGACTTGTTATACCCACTTTACAGTTCTTGCACCGCGAGCGTTCAAGCGGTATTGTGCTTGGCATCTTTGTGATACTGGCCTTAGTGCTAGCCAATTCGCCCTTGCGCGATACCTACACCCATTTCTTAGAGCATCATTTTGGGTTTTCGATAAATGGTAAGAACTATTTGGATTTTAGTTTAGAACACTGGATTAACGACGGATTGATGTCGATGTTCTTCTTTGTTGTGGGTTTAGAGTTGAAGCGCGAGTTCATTGGCGGCGAGCTACGCGATTTGCGTAAGGTTACACTTCCTGTGGCATCGGCTCTCTGCGGAATGGTTTTTCCTGCGGCAATTTATCTGCTTTTCAACGCTGGCACGCCCACAGCTCTTGGTTGGGGGATACCCATGGCCACGGATATAGCCTTTGCTTTGGCTGTGCTTCAGCTCTTGGGCAATCGTGTACCGGTGTCGGCAAAGGTGTTTCTTACCACACTAGCCATCGTCGATGACCTAGGTTCGGTGGTTATTATCGCACTTTTCTATACCACCGAAATTTCATTTGCCAGTTTAGCCATAGGCTTTATGGTGCTTGCAGTGATGCTAGTGGGCAATCGTTTGGGTGTAAAAAGCGTGTGGTTTT